>NZ_CP101157.1 GCF_024298845.1 Natronosalvus amylolyticus | reverse complement strand
ACGATGGCCTCGCGGTCATCAGCGACCGCGTACGCGACGCAGCGCGCAAACTAGTAGCTACGAGCGCCGCCGTAAGTCCACCATCGATCGGAGAGGCGTATGTCATCCCCCAGTTCGGTGACTGGCTGCTCGCGTTCACGCGGATGATGCGGTCTACTTCTGGAACCGTGATGCTACCAAGTCAGCCGCGATCACGACAACCATCCGCTGTTCATCGCTGTTCGAGAACAGGACATCGACCCCTGGGAAACGGTCTTCGAATCGTTCGGGCTGCCAACCGCCTTCGAGCGCCAGCCCAGAGACGAACTGATCGCTGATGCAGTGACGAGGGACTCCGTCACCTATCCGGAGGTGAACTCACCGAGCCCCGATTGCTCATGATCCAGCGGCTCGATGACCTGGGGATCGTCGTTTCCGGGGTTGTTAACCCGCGTCGAGATCTCGTCGGCGTCCAAATCATCCTTCGGATACGGCTGGCACAGGTCCTTGCGGGTATCCGGGCCTGCGGAGAGCCATTCGGTCTCAGCGTTCTGCGGGAGGACGACCGGCATCCGGTCGTGGATAGGGTTCATCAGGTCGTTCGAGTCCGTCGTGAGGATCGTCACGCACGATATCGTCTCGTCGTCGCCCTCCCAGACGTCCCAGAGCCCCGCCATCGCGAACACGGGGTCGTCCTCGCGGTAAATCCGGTAGGGCTGTTTTGTCCCGCCGTTCGGTGCCTTCCACTCGTAGAACCCTGACGAGGGGACCAGACAGGGGCGGGATTCCCACGCCCGCTCGAAGACGCGTTTCTCGTCGGCAGTCTCGGAGCGAGCGTTGATGATGCCTTCCTCGGGCTGGTCCGCCCAAAACGGAATCAGTCCCCAGTGGTAGGCATCGATCTCGTCTGGAGCCTCGTTCGTGATGATGTGGAGCTCGTCGCCAGGCGCGATGTTGTACCGGGGTGTGTACCCGCCGTCCGTGACGACTTCGGCGTCGAAGCAAGCCTCGAGGTCGGCCTGATCGATGAAGAGGGAGTTTCGGCCACACATACCGAGGAGTTCGGAGGCAAGCATCTTCAACGTGGTCGCACAGGAACCCCATCACGTCGACGTGCTTAACCAACATATTATCCCGGTGAGCCAGGATTGTTGGTTAACTGCGGCAGCGATCTTCGAGTCAGATCCTGGAAAACAGCCAGACATCGACGTCGCTGCTAGTGCGTGCCCGACAGGTGAATAGTGGCCAACGGGGGCGGAGAACCTCCTAATGACAGACGGTACACCTAAACAAACGATAGAAGAGGCTACACTAACTACGCTCATACAAAATGACCCACATACTTGCCGTATCTGACTGGCGCTCTCAACCGATTGACGATCTCTACACCATTCTCGAAACTGTAGAAGCAACTCCAGATCTACTACTGTATGCCGGCGACGACCTCTCACGTTTCAAAAACGCCGATACTGACACAGATCATCTTGCAGAACTTGCTCGCCTCACGAAGCACCAACAATCACTCTATGTCCGAGGAAACGACGACTTCCCCCCGTCAACCGGTCCGCAATTCGATACGGAATTTACCACCGACCTCCACAGGACACCATACACCTACGAGGACCTCGTGTTCATCGGTCAGGAAGGATCAACCCAGGGTCCTGGTCTCATCACCTATTCCGAGGACGACGTCCAACAGCACCTTTCCGAACAACACACCGCTTGTGAGGACAGAACCCCGATTCTTGTCACTCACACCCCTCCCTTCGGCATTCTCGATATCGGTAAGCGATTCGGGCAACAACATATCGGGTCGAAGGCCGTCAGGAGCTTCATAAACGACATCCAGCCCCCAGCCACCGTCTGCGGTCATTGCCATCAATTCGGAGGCAGAGTTGAAACCCTCGATTACGGCACGGTGATCAACATTGCATCCCACGACGGATTAAATGACCCAGGAAGATACGCACTCATCACTATCGACGCCTCGAACGAGTCTATCGAATACGAGTTCTACGACACTCGCCATCTGCTAGGAAGCCGCCTGACTGATCTCGTCCAGATCGGGAGAAAACGAGTGGAACAGTTCAGTGGGTTAGGAATCACTAGCCCAGATGAGATTACCGAAGAACGGCGTGCCGAACTCGAAGCCCTCCCTGGAGCCTCGTCATGGCACGTGGACCGGTGGATTGCTCATCGAGAGGCTTTCGAAAACGATGAGGTCGTGATTCTAAACAAGTCCGCCTTCGACGACCTTCACGATACGGAGCCTCTCCTCTTGGACATAGAAACGGACCTTCAGCAGGATCGGGTCTGGCTGGTCGGCACCTACAGCTACCAGAACGATGCGTACCGACAATTCTTCGATCCGGACGACGAGTCAGGACTCCTTCAGGAGCTGTCTGAGTACCTTGATAATCATGGCTCCGAGCCAATCATCTACTACGGAGGGAACTACTTCGATGAACAGTGTCTAAGTCGAAGGTTCGACGAACACGGCATCACTGAGGGGATCAACCATCTGGAGCGAGCACACGACCTCGGGATAACTGCCCAACAGGAACTCTTCGGGCCCTTCAATCGGCATAAATTGGACGTCGTAGCGAATGCACTCGGGTTTGAATATCAAGACCCGACCGTCGATGGTTTTGTGGTCGGGAGCAAGTACACGCGATATCTCCTTGACGGCGAAGAACCAGACTGGGATCGACTCAAACAGTACAATATCGACGATGTAACGGCGCTGAGAACAATCGTCGATCACATCAGATCGTAGGCTCGGGGGGTGTGTGGGGCCGTCAGCAGAAATGTCATTTCGTGAGTTCGATGTCACCAAGGGTCCAAGCAGTCTTAACCAACAATTGAGCTTGATTCCCCGAACTGTTGGTTAATCCGACGATGCTATCCGCCTTCCACTCTGGAAACGTTCTCGGAAACGGTCGAACGATGGCAGAAATCCGTTGCCTGAGTCCGGTTCTACATACCTTCCAGCCCTTCCCTGAAACATGGAAGCGCCACGGCGCGGCTTATCGGGAACGTAGACAACTAGTCGAGTATGGGGAAATACTCAACGTCGAACTGATTGGAGGTGGACCAGCCGACACGGGGGGCTGACCGCAATCGGTCCCTCGCTGACCAGGCCGATCCGGCTACGGATGAGATGCTGCTGCCGCAGCTCGACGACGGCATCACGCTGCTCGACGTCGAGGGAGGCCGCGACGTTCCGATCCTGCAGTCGCTCGTGCTCGGCCACCTCCTCCTACACGATGGCCCCGCCTTTTGGGTCGACGCAAACGGCCACGCGACGACGACGACGACACTCGCTCAGATCGCGCCCAGTCAACGGTTGCTCGATCGAATCCACGTCGCACGCGGATTTACCGCCTACCAGCACTACGGCGCCGTCTGTGATCTCCCGACAGCGGTGACCCAATCAATCCAGATGTCCACCGCCGATACCGGGTCGGCCGGTCGACGGGCACCAAGTCGCGACGAGGACACGTCGCCCCACACGCCCGCCCTCACCGTCGCGCCGGCGGTCGACACCCAGTACCGCGCCGACGATACCCTCGGCGAGACCCACGCGAAAACCCTTCAGGCTCGAACTCTCGCCCAGTTGGCAACCTACGCCGATGGGTACGACATCCCGGTGCTCGTTACGCGAAACGAACGAAACGAATTCACCGAGCCAGTTGCGACGGTCGCCGACCACCACTAAATTGCAAGCAAACCCGGATGGGCCCACGGGTCGTCGGCGAGGACTTCGAGACGCTCGTCTATCCCGTCGACGACGGCGCGTACTACCAGACGACGTTCGCATACTGGCGGCAGCTGCTCGCGGCACGCACCACCCAAGTCGGCGTGGAACCGACGACGTCGGCGCCGTCGACGCCGACTTCAAGATCAGAGGCATCGAAGCCCGGCAGCACTCAACCCCGCCGTTCATCGAGGACGTCCAGCGGGACTGTCTCGACCGGCTCGATGCCACGCGGTCACCGGACGTGGTGCTCGGATGTCTCGAACGAGCAATCGACGAACTGCAGGCGGGAAATGTAGCGGTGGAGTGGATCGTCGAGCGAAATCGTGTCTCCAAGCCGCTGGAAGGCTACTCACAGAATACCCAGAACGTGGCGGCCTTGAAACGGACTCGCGAGCAGGATCTGGCGGTCCACCCGGGGCAGGATATCGAGTATGTAGTCGTCGACGACGAGAAATCCTCGCGAGAACGGGTCGCCCTCGCCCACGAAGCGATCGAGACCTACGACGCCTCGTACTACGAGACGCAGCTGGTCAGAGCGGTCGAGAGCGTGCTTGCACCGCTCGGTGGAACCGATCCGACATTCGCCGAGAACTTACCGGTGAGAGGGACGCCGTTTTGAGCTCGTTCGGAGCCACCAACGAACTGTCGTAGTGGACCCCACCCCTGGTTTCCGTCGTTTCGATCCAACCCCACGTTTCCGACGTAATTTTCGACCCCCCTCGTTTCCGTCGTTTCCGCACGCCCCACCCCAGATTTCCGTCGTCCACACCCTTGCGGTAGTAAGGTATTCCTACTCGTTACTTGTGAGCCCAGTCCTGCATCCGGCTGTCCTCAAAGATCGTTTCGCGGACGACCTGAGGATCTTCGATGAGTCGGTTCTGGAGGTGGATGCCGCCCGCACTTCCCTTGTTGATCTTCTCGATTTCGACAACCCCGAGGAAAGCTTGCTCTTTCAGGATATCGCGGAACCGACGGACGGAGAGGATATCCATATCGAGATGGTTGCAGATGCGTTCGTACTGGTCGTACACCCGGCTCGTGAGGAAAGCATCGTCGTTGGTGTTGACACTCAGTTCCGTTAGCGCCAGCAACGCCGCCTTCGCCTGCGTGGGTGCACCGTTCACGAGTTCTCTGAACCGGTCCTTTTCGGCGTGTTGCTGCGCCTGGCGGACGTGTTCCTCCGCTACTTGCTCTGCCCCGGCCTCGTAGGCGACCTCCCCGGCGTGGCGAAGAATATCGATCGCCTTCCGAGCATCGCCGTGTTCCTGTGCGGCAAAGGCAGCCGAGAGCGGAATCACGTCCTCGGAAAGGACGCCGTCCTGGAAGGCGTCCTCGCGGTTGAACATGATCTCCCGGAGCTGGTTGGCGTCGTATGGCTTGAAGAACAGCTCCTTGTGTTGAAAACTGCTTTTCACGCGCTCGTTCACGTTGTCGACGTACTGGATCTTGTTGCTGATCGCGATGACACCGACGCTACAGTCGATTTTCCCCGCCTCTTCAGCGCGCGAGAGTTTCATCAGCACGCTGTCGTCGTTCATCAAGTCGATCTCGTCCAGGATGATGATCACAGAATCGAATTGAGCGTCAAGCGTCTTCCAGAGGAGTTTGTAGTATTTCGACGTACTGAGGCCGGTATGAGGAACGGTGATTCCAGTAGAAGATTCATCGTTCAGCTTCGCGGCAAGTGAGGAGATCGCCTGGGTCTCGGTATTGTCTTCTGCACAGTCGAGATACGCTGTTCCAATCTCGACGCCATCCTGAGCAGCATTTTGAGCTCGTTGACAGACGTGTTTTGAAACGAGAGATTTACCGGTCCCTGTTTTCCCGTAGATCATTACGTTCTCCGGAGAGTACCCGTGGACAGCGCCATTGAGGCGTTTTGCGAGTTTCGAGATTTCCTCGTCGCGACCGACGATCCGGTCAGCCTCTGGAACGTGGCCGATTTTTAGGAGATCCTTGTTCGCGAAGAGACGATGCCCGGATTCAAAGAGGGGATCGTCGACAGAATTGGGTGAAGAGTCGGGCGTCATTGAATATCACACAGTGTGAGCGGAAGAAGTATAAATCTAGTGGAGGATACCACCCCACGTTTCCGACGTTCCTTGTCCGATATCAGCGTGAAGATGCCGTAATTCGCTGGAATTGGATTGTTGACAATATAGCCGTGTTTCCGACGTGAGATAGGAAACCCGAAGACGGAAGCGTGGCCGCGATCTCGGATTCCGAACCCACACACCCCACGTTTCCGTCGTAATCAGCGAACAGGTGGGGAGGGGACTCGAAGAAGACGTCCACGACGAGATAACCGAGACGAGAGCGGCCTGATCGTCCATAGCTAGCCATCCATAGAATCAACTGGAGAGGATTATTTCACCTGAGGAGGCGAAGTACTTCGTCTCCTCTTTTGCCGAAGTACACTTAATGGACTTTTCTCAGCTATGGTATTTTAATCTATGTGTTCCAGCAGTTAGTTCATCTATGATTGTTTCTGGGCCAACATAATTAGTGGCTACCTGTAGCTTCTCCCTACGCCGTCGTAGAGAAACGACGGAAACGCGGGGGGTGTGATCCCTTCGAAATCAGTCGCACCCCCTCCATCCACATCCAGTTACGACGGAAACGTGGGGTGGGTGTCTTCACCCCAAGTCTCCCTCATCCGAATTGACCGGACCCATTCACACTGAGGGGTGTCAGGCAAACCGATTCCATTCACACTCTGGGGGGTGTCGTCTGTTCCGTTTCCAATGGTACTAAAACAAACATTCAGCTATGGTTCGATCTCGTCTACTCGTCGGGACTGACGGGGCCTTTGTACTGGGAACGAATCTTCTCTCCTTCTCGCCACTGCCAGTAGTAGTAGCGGTTGTCGTTGATCTCCTTAATCGTGATCGTCGCCTTCGAAGGAACGTCATCCGGGAGGTCCTCTGGTCGCTCTTCGACCTCCTCATCCTTCTCGTTTTCAGTTAATCGTACTTCTCGCTCGCGATGCTCGGCAAGTTCCTTGGCGAATCGAGCGACTTGTCGGAGTACCTCTGGGGATTGCTCATCGAGTTTCAAAACGATGTCAGCTGGGACTTCACGAGGTGGGTCTGGTGGAGAATAGGACATGGGTCACGACTCTATTAACCAACGTTGCTGGCTGATCTCTTGAACTGTTGGTTAATCCTCTCGTTTACTGGATCGAGAACTGCTCCTACGAACGTCGCCCTTTCGCAACAATTCTGGTGCTTACTACTCGAAAACGGGGGGTGTGTCCTACAATTTTCTCGTCGTCGGTGCCATTGGTCACAAGGATGTCGTGGAGAAACAACGGAAATGTGGGTGCGTGAGTTACCGATTCGTTTCGTCTGCGGTTATTTCTGTCTACTCACAAGAGCCTCGGCACACTCGACAAGGTCGTCCTCAGATGTCCACTGACAGAGCCGCCCAGCATTGTCGAGCATCTCGAAGATCGCGGTCTGCATACCGCTATACGGGCTGTCGATATCGATGCCCGTACCGATCGAGTTTACATCTAACGAGTCATACTCGCGTTTGAACACATGGGTCTTCGTAAAGTACTCCTCGAGGGCAGTGAAGTAGCCTTGTTCGACGAGGAAGCCTCCCTGAGCGTGTTCAGCGACGCCCACAATGAAGTCCGTGTAGTCAGCGAGCAGCCGGAACTTGAGGTACGTGTTCGTCCACTCGCTCCGAATGTCGACCATCAGGAACGCGTATGTATCGCGCTGTCGGTTGAGACGATCTTTGACGAGCTGGAGACGGTGGATTTCGGGACGTCCGTAACTGCCAAGGACGAAGTACGAATTCTTAGCTGAGAATATCGGCGTAAGCTCCGCAACACTGTGTTTCAGCGCTTCGTACTCTTTTGGCGTGAGTGTAGCCTCGTAAAGATACTCATCAGCTTTCTCGGCGAGTTCATCGACAGTGACCGGATTCTCACTCATTAGAACGGGAATTCTCCTGTATCCTGCTTCAATGTGGTGACTGCATCAGCAACTGTATCGCCCCATACTGATTCGTATTTGAGCGAAACGCTTTTGCACGCACCACCCCAACAATGAGGTAATGAGTACGTCCGATCACCCGCCGAGCGACCTAGAGTCCGTTCGGGAGCGGCTCAACGTCGTCACTCAGGAGACGCGGTTTGCGCTCCTCCAGGACATCTTTGGGCATCCGTCGGAATTGCCGACGCTGAAGGAACTCGACTACGTCAACCCCAGCAAGAGCCAGACGACGATTCGCCAGCACCTCCAGCAGCTCGTCAACGCTGGTATCGTCGAGGAAATGCTTCTGCCAGAGGATCGTCGGCAGAACGATCTGCCGTACAAGTTCTACGGAATCAGCGAGAGTGGTCGGCAGTTCCTCGAGGAGCACAAGCTCCACCGGGCACAAGACACGCTTCGAGAGATCTACAACCGCGTTGAGAAGACCGACGACATCAAACGCTACGAGACCGCCCCGCGACCCGAGCGCTAACACCCCTTCTTTCACTTCGCAGACGGGGTGTCACCCACAACAACTGGTCACAAAACTGGAGCGGTTTTGCTCTATCCGTTGGGATTGACCGGGCCTTTGTACTTCGATTTGATCTTGTCTCCTTCACGCCACTGCCAGTAATAGTAGCGATTGTCGTTGATTTCCTTGATCGTGATCGTCGCCTTCGCCGGGACGTCGTCCGGGAGATCATTGGGTCGCTCCTGGACGGTGGCGTCGTCTGACTCCTCCTCGAGACGAGCTTCGCGCTCCTTGTGTTCAGCCAACTCTTCAGCATAGCGAGCAACGTCCCGAAGACGGTTCGGTGTGGATTCGTTGAGGGTGTTGACGACTTCCCTCGGAAAGTTCGCTGGTGGGGTCGGTGGTTCGTAGGACATCGAGTCTCCCTGTGTTAACCAACACGAGTTCTCATCTCATAGTTTTGTTGGTTAAGAAGGTTTGTCAGCTCTCCGCGCCGCTGTCTGTAACATTACTCGAAACCACTTTACCCAAGACAGGCGCAATGCCCCTTCCTCAAGGAACGAGCGAAGCGAGTGAGTAGGGAGGGGATACGCGCCGTAAGCTCCCTTGACCAACTACCGACACCGACCGGTCCGCAGGCCTGCGTAATCGGTAGACTTATGTTACAACATAGTATATACAAAGTTAATGGATCGGCACGAAATTGAGGGCTACGAAGTCATCGACAGAGACGTTCGCCCGGTCGGAAACGGCGCGCACGTTCTCGTCCCGAAACGGTGGATTGGAGCGGACGTGAAAGTCGTCCGTGTTTCTGAACCAGACATCGATTCAGGCGAGTAGGCCGGCTTCATGCGCTACAACTACAGGTATCGACTCAACCCAACCGGCGAACTCCACGAGCGATTAGCGTGGACCGTTGATACCTGCCGCCAGGTCTACAACCACTTCCTTCACCGACTCAACCGAGTCGACGGTACGTCCGCCTACTCCGAGCAGAAGCTACTGCCGAACCTCAAACGCGAGTGGGGCGACCTGAAGGACGTTCACTCGAAGGTCCTCCAGAAGGCCGTCCAACGGTTGTACGACAACCTCTCGACGCTGAAGGGGCGGAAGGACAACGGCTACCGCGTCGGCGAACTCAAGTGGAAAGGCCCGCAGGAATTTCGCTCGATCACGTACAGTCAAACCGGCTTCGAACTCAACAACACGAGTGGCCGTACTGTACTTTCCCTTTCCAAAATCGGCGATATTCCGATGGTCTACCACCGCGACGTTCCCAACGGGGCCACGATCAAAGAGGTCGTCGTAAAGCAGGAACCCACGGGCGAGTGGTTCGCCGTCCTCAGTATCGAAACCGAGAACGACGCACCACCGAAGCCCGAACATCACGAGCGGTGCGTTGGGATCGACGTGGGGATCCTGAAGTACACCCACGACAGCGATGGAACTGCCGTCGAACGTCCCGACCTTTCCGAGGAACGCGAGCGGTTAGAACGCGAATAACACAAACTCTCACGGAAGGACCACGGATCGGCGAACTACCGCAAACAACAGCGCGTCGTCGCCCGGCGTCACGCCGACCTAAAGCGAAAGCGCCGCGACTTCCTGCACAAACTCTCGGCGTACTACGCTCGGGAATACGACCTCGTCGCGGTCGAAGACCTCGACGCGAAGGGGTTGATGGAACTGCCATCGAACAGTCACAACCGAGCAGGCGCGGCATGGGGGACGTTCCTGCGAATGCTCGAATACAAGTGCGAACGCGATGGAACGCACTTCGTCGCCGTCGATCCACGCGGGACGACGAAAGAGTGTTCAGCGTGCGGCGTTTCGACCGAGAAACCGTTGTGGGTTCGAGAACACTCGTGTCCGTCCTGCGGGTTTAAGGCCGACAGAGATCTCAACGCGGCGTACAACATTCTTTCACGCGGACTCGATCACGTAGGAGTGGTTCACTCCGATTCAATGCCTGCGGAGACTGCGCTCCCTGTGGGGACCGATTCGGTTCCTGCAAAGCGTGTCTTAGAAACAGGAAGCCCCGTCCTCAGCGAGGCCGTCAGGCCGAGCAGGGCGGGGTAGTTCACAAATCGGTTTCGTACAATGTTACACAGTTCTCCGGCGCATCAAATTCGAGGTCCCTCGAAAACGAAATCGACACCCTACTCCAGTATCTCGAGACTCACGGTCAGGTTGACAACGATCGCCTCCTCGAGTGGTCGGAGTTCCAGAAGCTTGTGGCTGAATATGAGATGGACTTACCACAATGAGACCACACCAGGGACATCGTGTGGATTTGAAGTTCGTTCATTCGGTATCATCGCTCGAGTACCTCAGCATCGGGGTGTTTCCCAGTGGGACCGGCAACTGCTTTTGCACGCTCGAGTTCGCGGAGGTCACGTTGAACCTGTCGTTCGAGTGCCTCTGCTCGCCGACAACGTTCGAGGGCTACATCGTCGGTAGTATCCTCGTGACCAATCGTGAACCGCTTACCGCGGTGATCGCGCTGCTCGAGCATCAGTGACCTTCCTCCTGTTCAGCGTATGCGGCATCCCGCGCATCTGCTCGGAGGTGATCGTACCGAACCTCACACCTGTTCGAACAGAAGCGGCCGGCGTATCCTGATTGATCACGAACAGGTTCTGAGCAGGTCGGTACTCCACACTCATCACCTCTGCTCATCTGCTGACACCTCGGTGAAGAAACGTCTCAGCGTTTGTCAATTCCGTTGGCTTTTCCACTATTTCCATAATTCACCGCGGGGAACTCTCGTGAGCCCCCGCAGTCCTCTAGGGGCAGATAAACCAACGAGGGCGAGTTTGTTGACATTAGAAAATCTCGATTCAGTGTAAATCTCTGGACCGTCGAGTCTGATTTGAACGCACTTCACGCTGGCTCTGCTGAAACCCTTTGAACTTGATAGGAGCCGCGTGTTGCATACAGAGCATAAATCCAGCAAATCATTGTTATTTCCCCATCTATTTGTGCTGAATCAGCTGATCCGGAGAACTGCGAATGGATTACTCACTGGGCCCCCCGACCTCATCAATGAATCCACAATCGATCTCCAAACCTACTGAACAGCTGCCATGATCGCTTCCAGCTCATCTTTTCGGAACGACGGTGCTTCCTCCGGATCAGCCTTTTCTACAACATCGATTTTCCACAAGATGCCTGCCCTCATTTCTGCTTTCGGAGGCAGACGCCCGCTCGTCTCAATCTCATACCCCACTGCATCACAAACTGCGGCGAGGTCCTCTTTCGTGAACGCTGGCGACCCCTCTCGTTCAAATCGGCCTACCGCTACCCTGATTGCATTTCGAAGTTCACCGACGGTGTGTTCCATACCTGCCATGACACACACACGTACACTGTCTTTGTTCCGGTCAGAAACTCGTGTATCGACAGTGGCTTCGGAACCAGAGAGAACATTCAGTCGATACTAAATGAATAGCACGAAGGTGACACAATATCCAGATCAATCTGTGGAAGTGGTTGCTCAAGACAGGTGGGCAACGTAACGCAATAAAGTCTGTCCCATACGTCAACTGGCAAAAGCAGCGTGCAACATCCAGAGGCTGGGTTCAGCAGAGCGGTTCCGACACAGGGTTGCAGTTATCAGTATCGGTGGTGTATGTGTCTATATGCCCGAAGAAATCCTGTTCAAATCGGAGAGCGATCATAGTCGAGAGGAGATCGCAGCGTACCTTCAGCGTGTAGCCGACAAGTTAGAACAAGGGGACGCGATCACGCTTAAATCGGGATCCGAGTCCGTGACGATGGAGCCGCCAGCTCGCCCGACATTCGAGGTCAAAGCCGAACGTGAGGGACCGACGGACGGACCCGGTGAATTGAGTATCGAGTTCGAACTCGAATGGAACGAGAACGGCAGTGAGGGAGATAGTGGGAGCAGTCAGCTAGAAATCGAGTGATCAACTAGCGCCCTGTAACTCGCGCATACCGCGTGAGCTGACGAGACGGTGTCAGGAAGTGCGTGCGAGATCCAGTACGTTATCTCACCGTCCACAAAAATAACTGCCAGGTACAAAGGTCGTGTCCCAGCGGTAGATCAGTGGCCGGGAAGGCTCGCACGGATGGACCGACAGATCGCGAGTTCTAACCCGGTGTTTCGGTATCCCGCTGCGAGATTGAGATCGATAGCCCAGAATCGGTTTTCGTCATCCCGGACGAAATCGACCCCGAGACCTCGAAGATCGGTTCGTTCGACGAGACGCTGGAGGCGGGCGGTAAGCCTCGGTCTGGCCCGGGCCTTGCCGAGGAAGCGCTTAGGGCGGTATAGCTTCGACGTGACGCGCCTGCCCGCCATCTGAATGCACTCCCCATCGTTGACGGCGTAGTACTTGTAGTCGACCGGTTTCGTCGGGATGAGTTCCTGATAGAAGTCCCCCTCGCCGTTCAGTTCGGGGTCCCCATTCCAGATGTAGTAGTCCTTTGCAACGTACTCCCCCGCAGGTTTCTCAAACGTCACTGTGGGGGTGCGAAATCCCACTTCCTCGAGCGCTTGCAGACAGATCAGGCGAGAGCTAAACGCTATCGTTGCAGGGAGATTGTTCCACAGTGGTATACCCGTTCGCCGGGCGTAGTCGAGAGAAGGGAGCGTAACCGGGAAGACCTGCTTGTTGACAAGTAGTGAGAGATGGTCGAGTTTACTTGGCGAGATGTTGGAGCGAGGATCGAAGAACCGAACGGTATAACCGGATTCGCGCAGGCGCTCGGCGACCGCGGAGAACACGGGCTGATCCGCAGAACAGAGGATGCCGATTCGGTCGGCTGCGTTCTGAGCCATCTCTACTGCCAAATAGTGTCTGAACGGAATAGGACTTGGCCGCCAGGTTCGGAGACATGGGTAGAAATCGGCGGACGATATCAGTCAGCGGAACCGCGTGCTACGTTCGCGCTGTATATTTAGCACGACTACTGATAACAATCAAAAGGGGTGAGTTTAAACAAATCCCTCATTCTGGATCTGGGCCATACCGTAGCGTTTCGCACCGGCTGCAGTTCCAAATCGGTGTCTTGGGTATAGAGGAGTCAGGAACGGAATCACGGCTATCAAACCCGTGAACCGTCTCTTGGTCGCATTGCTGGCAGAAGAGTCGTTTCTTGGTTGGGATACACGGCTCTTCTTGCGTAGTGTCTTGTGACTGCAGTTGCTCGTGGAGTGCAAGTGCCGGAACCAACCAACGGTGAGCTTTCTCTTCCAGTTCAAGCACGTCCTCGAGGTCGTCGATCGATTGCCCCCACTCATCGTAGAGCATTGGTGGCTTGCCATGGACCGGTGACCATCTGATGGAATCGTCGTCGCTAACGTTGGCGAGTCGTTCGAGTAGCTGTTGCCCGAGTTCAGAATCGAATGTTGCCGCCGAGGGCAGTGAGGGCCAGGGTTCGACGAGTTGTGGCGCTGGATCGTCGATGTCGTACACGAGTTGATATCCATCGATTGGTCCTTCATCAGTGACGAGTTTGCGGCAGGCGGCTGCTCCTTTCGCCACAGCCTCGTAGTATGTCCGTGCACTTGTGATGATGAAAACTATGCCCAAGAGTACCTCAGCAGACCGTGGCGCGTCTTCATCGACCGGTTCAATATACTTGCTCAGACAGAACTGGCATTTGGTTTGGGCCGATGGAATTGGTGCACCACACGAGCGACAGTCCGACTCCGGTTCGCGCTCTTCGGTTTCTCTGCTTCCATACCTCACCCTCCTTGTGCGGAGATTGCGGTCTCGTTTTTCTTTAAGGACGGGATCTACACCGGGAAATGCCTCTCCAAGCGGCCGAAGTTCATGGCGATCGAGTTCTCTTTGATCCATCGTCGTACTCTTCGTAGGCCGCGTTCTCCTATTTAAACTCGAGGCGAAGACCGATCAACGAATTGCTGAGGTGGTTGGCCAGCTTTCACTGCGAGTTACCCGACGCCGACTTCTTTTTCGACCTTGTGGGGTAACTACTTCTGGTCTTCGAGGACCTCGAGCAAACAGTCACGGTGTGCTCGAATCGTCGCCGTCGACGTGTTTGCACTGTCTGCAACCTCTTGCTGTGAGAGCCCGTAGCCGAACTCGCGGCTGGCTCGATATAGACAGGTTGCAGCGAAGCCTCGAGGACGACGTCCACTTGTTATCCCAGCATCTTCTGCGAGCGTTGCTAACTCAAGTGCTCGGTGTCGAATCTTATCTGGAACCTCAAGTGTGGTTGCGAGTCGCGGGAGGAAATTCTGTGGCCGTGGAACCGTTGTTGGAACCTCGAGTTCGGTGTTCATCGCCGAGTACGCACACTCGAGGTCTGACCGTGAGCACGTCGCCAGCTGACTGATCTCCTCGAGGGTCCGTCCAAGTCCGTTGCATCGACACACTGCGTATACACTCGCTGCTGCAACCCCCTCGAGTGACCGTCCCTGACAGAGGTCCTCTTTTTGGGCACGCCGAAAGAGCAGACACGCCTGTTCGCACAACGAGTCCGGTAACTCGAGAGCACTTACGATCCGACGGACTTCGCCAAGACCGTATCCAAGATTTCGTTCACGCTTCGTTCGCCACTGACTGCGGCGATGTTCCCGTCGAAGGCGGTTGAGTTGACTACGTTTCCGTCCGGGGAGTGCGTTCCCTCGCCCATCTCTTTGCCACCCGATCTCAGTTGACAGTCCACGGTCGTGTCGGCCTGCTGTGAGCGGAGTACCTGTTCGGCGCTGGCTCGAGTTCTCAGGTGAGTTGAACCACTCCGGCCCGTAGTCGAGGTAGTCTTCACCGACGATCAAGCCACATTCTCGACAGCGTGTTTCGTGGTTCGCTGCGATGATATCTTCCCTGCACTCAGGGCACGACGTCGTCGATCGCGTTGTTTGCTCTGCCTCTCGAGTGAAGTGACTGCTGAATATCTCGTTTGTAGCCATCTTGCTCCGACGAGGCAAGTGTCTGTTCGCCCCGTCACCCCTTTCGGGGCCATAAACCGTCTCGAGCGGGTGTTCCTGTGGAATCAGTTATCGAATGAAGGTTCCGTCTGGAGCCGGGACGAGTCCTGTGCGGATCTCGAGATCGACACGTCGGATATGCTTACAGCCCCCGTCTGGTTGACGCTGTTCGAAATCTGGACAAGTGCACGTCTCCGCCTCGACGTCAACCATGTAGGTGTTCCCACTCCCGCTGACGACCTCGTAGGTTGGCCCCACGCTGGCGAAACGAACGTCCATATCCTCGCTCAGCGCGCGACGGGTTCGTGGCTCATCGACAGAGTAGCCGCCTGCCTCGAGTGCAGTCGGTGGCTGGGTGTTCTCACAAGGGTTGGTGAATTCCTCTCGACGATTGCGTTCTTGGCCGCATTTTCTGCAGCGCCAGTAGCGTGTGCGGTATTCATAGCCTTCTGTGAGGTCGATCTCGTACGGTGATGGCTCGGTACCGGGAAGCCACTCATCTATAGCTATGAGTTCATGTCCGTTGAGGTGGGCAACGTCACCTGGGTAGCTGCGGTCCCGATCACTCGTGTCTTTCTGCTTGAGTTGGTATTCTCGATGCGTCTCGTTCTGGAGTGGTTGATCTGTACTCATCAGTGATCTCGAGGCACATTGAGTTGCGCCTCACGCTTGTTGGCGCACAAAAAATCGCTTGTAGCGTCTGCCGTCGAGATATAGTTTCGAAAGGAGCGGAGTTTTTCTGAGCAAGTTAAAAGTTCCCCCACGAAATCCGAAAACGATTCTCATGTGGGGTAACTTGGGTATCATCAAGACACCATTGTTTCCAGTATTTCCACTGTTAGCGCTTCGAGACGGTGGCACTACCTTTTCGTTCTGAGTTCGTAGATACGACCGTTCATTCGTCGATACTCTCGGAGCACACTCTTGAGCTGTCGACAGGCGTCTTTGGCCCGCCAATCAAGTTCATCCTCTCGAGCCCTTTGCAACGATTTGGCATACCACTGGCAAGCGTCAGCAGTGAGAGCCAGCCACGCTACTCGAGTGTGGATATGCCCACGCCGACGTCCAACCATCCAGATCGTCACGATCGCGTCCAGTAGATTTCTGATCTCCTTGTCACCGTGTGTTTCGAACCACTCTCCTCGAAGCTCACAGGCCGAGACGACTGTCTCACAGAACTCTTCGTCGACGCCGAGTACAACGTGGTGTCCTCGAGTCTGCTGAACCTCGAGAATAATGATCGGGCCTCCGTGATCTTGAGTCGGATCTGATCCTGGTGCGAAATGGCACAAGCTGGCGAGCAGTATACCGTTGACGTTGGGTTTTCACAAACCAGATTGAGGCACGCCGTCTTTACGGGATCGGCAGTACGTATCCTTCGCTGTGTCATTGGGTTTTCACGCAGACACCTTCTCTGATGCGCCTGCACCTTGTTCAGGCGCACAAAACACAACGCGAACACGAGTACGGTGTTGCCCTAATAGTGATGTGAGATCTCTCGAAATGGCCGTGGTGAATCGCCATGCTGCGGTTGATTTTACTGTTCGATGGCACGCTTGATGTTATAGACGACACACATCAGGACGATTTCACGGAACTCACGATACCAGAATCGCGCACGCACGGGGTCGCCGAGAGTGCGCTTGATCACAGAGAAGACGGTCTGCCACCAGATACTGATGACATCCACCGAGAAGTCTTTGAAGCGATTACGCAGGTGCAGGGCCAGATAGTTGTCCAGGTATGGGGAGCCACTGCGGTCATCACGCCGGAAGAACTTCGGCTGTACGACCAGAGAGGCAACAGGAAAGAATAGCAGAAAGTTCCCGAAAGGTTTCTAATCTATCAAGATAACAGGTTGGATATCGTGAATCCTCCAGAGGAGGTCGACGACTCATTCAGACGGCTCTTCGACAAGACAGCAGAGATCATTCACGAGGAAGAGAACCTCAAGAAGGCGTACAAAACCCTGGATAAGCACTTCAACCACCTTGACAACGGGCGTAGTCGGGCAGTCTACGAAGTCCCATCCAACATTGCGGAAGGAGACCAACGCCTGGTAGTGAAGTTTGCACTTCCGGAGATAGGGAAGACAGGAACGGAAGATGCGCTGTACCCGGTAGACTACACCGAGGGATGGATGTCGAACTGGCACGAAGTTATTCTCTCCCGCTATGAGCCCCTCGATCATCTGCTCGTCCCTGTAATCGACCACCACGAAGATGCCTTGTGGACCGTCATGCCCTACGCGGAGACACTGCCGAAATCGCAGGAGATCGCTAACCAGCTCGCCCCTCTCACCGATGAAATCGAGGAGTCAAACATCGAGTTTGTAAGCCACGGGATGACCACAGGCCAACCAGAAATATACCAGATCAACGCCTGGGGCCGGTACAACGGCGAGTATCGGCTCAGGGACTACGGAGGTATCGTTGTATCGGAAGACGAGTTCCTCGAACAGCTGCCATACCCACTGTCCGACCCAGAGATCGTGAAGGACTAAGGCGCAACGTCGCCGCTGTCAGGGTCTCGTACCGTGTCACCAGTACTTCGGAGCTGTCGGCGTCTGATTCTTCCAGCTTCCGTTCTAGGCCTTTCATCACCGACTGGTTCCGGCAGGCGACTATCGTCTTCCAGTCCTTTTCCAGGTGGTCTTGGACGTGGTTGATTTCTCTGTCGTTGACTCCCATCGCAACTTCGACTGCTATCTTGTTCTCTCCGTCGAGGCCATACACATCGGCGTTCAATTTCTCGACGAACGCGGTCCAGCCAGATCCTCGAGTGCTTCAATGATTTCGAACAACAGTGTCCGTCACACATCGACCATTTCCTCCTCGACGACATCGATGATCTCCTGCGCAGTCGAACTGATCCGTTCAAGCCGCTCGAGAATTGCCTCCGGCTCATCCCCCTCCCACGCGGCGAGGTAAAACGCTGACCCACTCGTGTCCACCCCGAAGTGCCGACCGACGATGTACCCGACGGCTTCAGCCTCGAGTTCGCGTTTCGACCTTTGGTCTTCGGTATCGAGACCACCGTGCAGTAGTGCGTGAGCGTACTCGTGAACGAGTGTGACAGCGAGATCTGCCTCGTTTTCGCGATCACGCACTTCAACGAGTGGCTGTTTCTCCAGACGATACTGACAGACGCCCTTGGCGCTGCCGTGAGACCACTCCTGAGGGAGGACGACCTCAACCTCTACCTCAAGGACAACCGCTGCCTCGAGGAGTGTTGGCACCAGTTCGTCGGCATTGCCGTTTGCCTCGGTCTCGAGTTCCGGGAGTGGCTCTCCCTCAGTCTGTGAGACGTCAAAGACTGGTGCTGGTCGAAAGCCGACAAGTCCCTTGTTCCACTCGTCGGGTTCCGTTTCGTCGTATTCGCAGTCACTCCGTTCGTGGTAGGACGACGAATTCCCACACTCGGGGCACTTCCTCGCGATGATCGGTGCCCATATCCAGATCGCCTTCTCGCCTTCGCTCACACATCGGTCGAACTCGTTTTTCCACGTTCTGTAGCCAGCAACTCGAGTTGCGTGCGGACACTGGAGCTTGATCAATAGTGTGTTTCGAGGGGAATAGTCGTGGAACTCACACTGGACGTCGAGCCACTCTCTGAATTGGTCGCTCGAGACCGCATCGTCGACCTCGCAGACGAGGTCTTTGAGCCACGTTTCGATCGTGCTGTGCATCTCGTCGTGCCGGATATCCGAATCGTCGAACGTTTTCCGGGTGCTGTTGCTCGTAGCCATGTTCACTTCAGGTCCCTCGAGTCGAACTCGAGAAGACCGCTGGCCATCAGCGGGTCTGGAAAAAATCCACCGTGCGGTCAGTGTCGAGACGGTAGACGAGTAAGAGAAGGATCAGCAGCCTTGGAAAACGGTCTCCACCAAAGTTACAGAGTATTTTCGACGTACTGGTCTTCCCACTGGCGTCGATCTTCGATCTCTCGATGTCCTCGACGGGTCACAGAATAGACGTTCGTTCGACGGTCGGCTTCACCTTTCTCGATCAGCCCTTTCTCGACGAGGGTGTCAAGATTCGGATACAGGCGGCCATGGTGGATCTCCTTCTCGTAGTAGTTCTCGAGTTCGTCTTTAATCGCAAGTCCGTGGGGCTCATCTAGTCCAGCAGCCACGTAGAGGAGGTCACGTTGAAACCCGGTCAGGTCGTACATGGCTGATTCTATGGGAGGTCGTCAAGTAAATTTACGGAATTGTGACTGATGCGCTCTGTTGAAATCCTTGACCTGTGATGTATTTTAGGAGTCTTGCTGAATAGACCGCGCGAATGTGGCACGGACTGAGGAGCGACCAACGCGGAAGGTTGAACGCTCAGTACAGGTCGAGCAGTTACCGGATCCACTATCGATCTCTCTTGGATCTGCCAAAAGTCGCCTGTTGACTATAGAATGTGAGTGCAGCACAGCGATTGCATTCGTTCCGATTTAATCAACTGAATCCGACAATTCGTAAGCGTACAGACTGTGCGGTGGCTGTCGATCAGATCTCTCACTATGAGAAATTTGACCGACTTCAGTTCCGACTGTATAGGCTCTCACTCAGCACGATACTTATTACCGACCGAACGTGGTAAGCTATCGCAATCGGATAACAATTCATGGATCACGGTAGACTCAAACGGTTGTTGGAGTTTTTTATAATCGGGATAGTTTTTGGAGTGACTGAAGATATTCTGGCGGTTCTAATTGCAACTGATGCAGAACTTTCTACCGACATCGTCATCGTAGTTGTTCTAATCGCCATCCCCTTTGCCATCCTTTCTGAACTCATCGTTGACCATCCGAAATTTCTGCACTTTGATCGACTATCTATGCTAATCCGGTCGTCGATCTTTGGCAACGACGGTTCACATACCGAACACGCACCAGGTGACATCACGAAAGAGTCTACCCCGTGGCGCAATCATCACTATTACTGCAATATCTGTAGCCAGGAGTTCGAAACCGGAGTACTCCTCGGGGAACATCTCGACCGTAACCACCCCGAAGAACAACTTCACTGGTGGATTCAATCCGATGGTTCAGCCTGAACCTCCGGAGTGATTGTCGGGTTGTTTCGATCCACATCAACCAATCCTAAATCCGTATGTAGCAGTTGACCTCCGTGACTGATTCGTGCCGTGGATTCATCACGTGCTGAATCACCTTTACCAAAATTGTCAGAATTAGCCTAAAACATGCAGAGGATATATCCGGCACGAGAGTATTTTATTCTCACACGCCTACATTGAGATTATTCTATAAATCCAACTGGTTATGGAGCCGGATGGAAATTACACTCCAAACATGATCAATTGAATACCACTCTGTTTCGAATACGCATGAACAAACTCATTTGAGCCACGCTGTCCGCTTTTGAGATGTAGCTGACCGATTAGCCGTTGGTAGATTGACGCTACTTATGTGAATCCAAACCATAATTTTCGTATCTTATGAGATGGAGCGATTCTTCGAACGGCGGGGGACCCTCTGAGACGATCGGCTGGTGGGTTTTCGCGCTCGCTCTTGCACTTGTCCTCGTTGTGACGTTGCACACCTACCTTGGATGGATTGTGTTTGGACTTTTCCTTTACTACGTCATGCGGCCAGTTGCCAGACGTCTTCAACAGCAAGGCGTTTCACCGGGACTCTCTGCTCTCCTTTCACTTGGTCTGGTTATATTGCCATTCGTCGCAGTTCTGGGGGTGTTAATCGTTTTACTACTTGCAGAGCTTGCAGCGATAGAGGCGACGGACGTTGAAGGGGTGCTGGAAACGCTATTTCCCGGGCTTGATATAGAGACACTCCCCACAAGTGAGGATGAACTCTACGCGTTCATTGAAACCCTACGGAGCGATCCAACCATCGCCACGTTTGCTCCGTTGGTGAGCGGGTTCGTCGGGACGTTTACTGGACAAGTATTCAACGCATTGATCACATTCATCTTCGCGTTTTTCCTGATTCGAGACGAGCGAAGAATCACTTCCTGGTTTCGATCCACCATTGTAAAGCGGGAGTCAAACGTGTACGAATATTTGAGAGCGGTTGATCGAGGGCTCGCTTCGGTCTATTTTGGATATACGCTTACTATTATTGTGATCGGTCTTGTGGCCGCACTTATCTATAACGTGTTGAATCTCGTTGCTCCGCCAGGTCTCGCAATCCCCCATGCGATACTTCTCGGTTTAGTCACTGGACTGATTTCAGTGATTCCACTCCTCGGTCGGAATCTGCTGTATGGGTCGATCGTTCTTTATCTCACTGTCGTAGCGTTCCAAACAAATTTGTCATATATCTGGTTCCCGATAGTATTCTACGTAGTGATGGGAGTCCTCTTCGACAACATCATCCGGACGTACGTCCGGCCCTTCCTTTCCGGACGTCTCTTTCACACGGGGATGGTCATGTTCGCGTATCTCCTGGGACCAGCAATTTTTGGGTGGTATGGGATATTCCTCGGCCCGTTCATCATGGTTGTCACCATTCAATTTCTGCGGATCCAACTACCGAAGATTCTCCCCGATTGAAAGGAATGGTCACGTTCCAGTACTAGAACTGTGGCGGTTTCCATGAACGGTGACAGAACCATCCGTCTCAGTGATCTGGAGAGAGGCTAATTCGGTGGGAAAACCCTCCATCTTAAACGAATCCAATTCCCACACTCAGGGATTGCTGTTATGCTAGATTTGCACTGTGTTTCTTGCACGTCCCTACGAAAATCTGTCGCAACTGGAAGGTTATCTGGCGATACATTCGCACGTTTCTCTTCCGGCTAGTTCAGAATCAATTGGCGGGAATAAGTAGGTGTCTGTGTTGCACCCATCCTCTCTATGCAGCAGTCAGCACCTATCATCTTCTGAGAGGGTCAATAAACCCAGCTGATGTGATTTTAGACATATTTGCGAAAGCCCGGCAGTGAAACGGCCGTAGGCCGTGAGCAGCCCGGAACGTGGAGGTGGGTGGGGCGGTGGGTAGTGGGTGATCGGGCACCAGCAAAAAAGAGCTCGTCCGGCTACTCCCACCACCGACCGCGCTCTGGGAAGATGATTTCCGACCAGTGAGTCAGCGCGATCGAACACCGCCCATTGTACCAATTCTTTGCCGCCGACCTGAACCGCACTCGCTCACCCTCCTGTACCATTGTTTGTCGACTCTTCGCCCAGATCGTGAACTTCGTCCGACCAGTTTCGTCCTCGAGCAACCCAACCTGCTGGATACTCGGATTCGAGGGCTCCCACAGTTCGAGTACACGACCTTCCACAGTGACCTCGCCTCGTCTGATTTCCTCGAGCCTTCTGATCGGCACGATCGTCCCTGCCTCGTGGTGCATCTCTTCTTTCGTATCCATCACCGCCTCGAACATGTCCGCACCCTCGAGAACCCGACTGGCGATCCGCTTCGCGATGACCGCTCTTGTGTACCCACCGTTGACGTTCTCTGACAACCGCTGTGCCTGTCTATTGACCTGGCCCAACGTCGCTCGTCCAAGTTTCGCTCGAGGATCGACTTCCTTGGCTGGCCGCTGATTCCGACACATCTGTTCAACTACCACTCTCGTTCGCTCTGCTCGTCCTTCCTGTTGACCGAACGCTGCCTGTGCACTGATTCGCTCGAGTTCTTCCTCTCTGGCCCGAATGCGTTCTTCTTGGGCCAAGGTCACACCGTAGATCCGATCCTCGCTGGTGTCGACGATCCCGTCTGGGTGGTTCGCATCGACCTTCGCCTGAATCTCCATCTCCACCGTGGCCCGAAACTCCGGAGTCTCGTCGACGACGTCCTCGTGCTCTGCTCGACCCACTTCCTGCTCGTACGCTTGTTCATCGACCGAAACGACCTTACTAACCGACTTCTTACTAGACATTGGAATTAATTGGATTCCAAAGGCGCTCACTCGGCGTCTTTCCGACACCACGACTCTCCAGCCCTGGCTCTCGTCGCACTCCAACTCATCCATCACACGCGTCTCGCTCGCGCCTTCGCAAGCGCCCGTCAGGGCGCGAGCGAGACGCTCCGATGACAGATCCAACCAGTAACGCGCGGCGCTTCAATCGGAGCGAGCGGCCAGTTTTAAGCCGTTTTCGCGTCTGAGCGCGAGCGATGACCGAAAGCGCGCTTAAAACTGGCATCCGAAGAGCGAGAGTGAGTGGAGGGCAGAAGCGGCGAGCGGGACGTGCCGTCTCTGAGTAGGGAACAACCACCTTCGACAGTCAGCTCATTGGTCCACGTGGGTGGGATCAAAAGGGGCTGACGCGTTGAGCGAACGTTTGCGTTCGCGATGCTCGGAAGTCGCGAAGCGTCTTCCGTTGCTCGGGGAACCCCGACGACGCAAGCACCGCAACTGTGTGAGGAGCGCAGCGAGGCGCGGGACTCGAGCGCGTCAGGGGCTTTCTTCGTAGTCAAAGAGGCACCCTCCGAACGATCGGTTTGAAGCTCCCGACGGTCAGTGCAGAAGATTCATTTGTCGGGAGGTATTAACTACCATGGTTTATAATTACCTACTTTAATTCACGATTCAATTATAAGCAGGGCCGTCAAATCAAATCTCTAATGGGGGATCTAACGACGAGTACATGGCCCAGTCCAGCCATTGAAATTGTAGAGAGAGTGGCTGAAATAGAGGAACAGGATTCACTGGACTTACCACCTCTATATGATAGCGTTGACCCTGATGCACTGGACCGTCTTGCTGAATCAAGTAAGATTCAGTTTGAGTATCTTGGATACAACATAACTGTAGATAGCGGCACAATCACGATCGATCAGTAAGCAACTGTACTGACCAGATGTTTCATGAGAGTGTGGCTGAAAAATCCACAAAGCTAACACTATACTCGAGGGTCGCTCGAATCAAGTTGTAAGACGGCCTCAGCGGGCTCGAGACCGTGTTGGTCACAAATCCTGACGGCGACTTTCCAGGCACGATAGAGCGGCTGAAGACCGGGGAAATCGATTTCAGATGTCGTCGGACTCAGATAAAGTTCGTGCGGGCCTTGGTGGTTGTCGAATCGGATGACGAGCTCGTCCGTGTAGTGGACCTCGTCAGCGCAGCCACTCATACTCGCCAACGGAAAACTATCTCACTCAGTACGACGTCGGTCTCGAGCCTTAGTGAACTGGACGGGATCGGTCTGTCCATCGGAGGCCAGTTCGTTTGCCGACTCTAGTTGAGAGTTGATGAGCGTATTTTGTTGACGTGACCACTCGGCGTCATCGTGAGTTCGAACGTATTCTGCCCACCGCTTGATAAACGCGCGTCGCTGTTCGATGTTACGGCGGTGATGTTCTTCAAACTCGTCTGAGCTCAGCATATGACTCTTCAACACCCAGTTCTCTAACGTACGCTTCGAGTTCTTCACCCTTAAATTGTTCCTCGAACGTGAGGTAAAGGTGTAAGGCATCTTCAAAGTCTTTTCCGTCCAGTGTCCCTGCTTGCTGAGCGAGGCGGAGTTTGTATGCAATTTGGAGTTCGATTGGGCTAATCTGAATCTGACTATCGTTGAGTTCCACTCTCAGAGCCGCCTCGAGTGCTTCTCGCTCGACATCGTTTGAAACGAACCACGTTTCGAAGTTCGGGAACATTTCTCCTTTCTCGGCGATTCGGATACGGTCACCTTCGCTCAGCATGGAGTACATTTCATCGAGCGGCATGGCCATCCCCCAGTATCCTCGGTCTTTCAGCGTGGAGACCAAGCGGTCCATTTCCTCTACAGAGAGACGTTCGAGAACGATGTCGATGTCTTCAGTCGCACGTGATCGTCCAGTGAGAATTGCGACATACCCGCTGACGATGACGTAGTCTACGTCACACGAATCAAGCACCGTTATGAACTCGATGACGTCCTTGTCGAGTTCGGACAGGGTTCGAGAGATTGCGAGTGTATCGTCACTGAGTTCCATTGCATCCTCCTATGGAACCGATAACCGAATATCTACGCATCCGGAGGCGATCATCGCGAATAGGCCATCGATCAATGTGTGATATCATAAGTAGCTCTGATAGACGCACTGCAAGCGCGCTTCAGGTCCCAAAGGCGCAGAAAAACATGCAAGTCATTCGGAATCGGTCCGAAAGAAATGCTTCGTTCGGTTCCACACCGATGCCGTCGCTGAGCGAGCCTCAGCTTTCTCGGAGGAATCCACGTTCTCATCGATGTCGATCCCGATCGTGGTTCTTGATTCGAGAGATCCATTTGGCTTTGGTAAATCACTAGACTGCGACGACTTGCCGTGAGAAACCACGTCGTTCGAGGCGTCACATTGGACCGATCGTAACCGTGATCTCGGGAGAGTCTGCATTCGGTTACACTACTGATCAAACGCGTAACTCACCAAGTGTTTCAACAGAGATGACAATCTGGGACTACTCCACTGGCGCCGCTACGAGGTGCTCCTTGAGCTCGCGCGTCCAGTATGTGGCGGGCCCATCGGGGCTACAGCGAACACAAAGCTGCAGCGGCCCCTCGAGATGTCCGAGTTCCACGCGGAACCGGGTGAGTGCTGCAAGCGTATCAACGACGAGTCCACACCCGTCGCAAGCGTGGTGATCGCGCTCATCGGGATCGGGTTGCGCCTGAATTGCACAGTCGACACAGATCTGGTGGGTGACCTGCTCTTCTTTCCCCCACGTGTGTGCCTCACCAGCGTCAGCACCGGGCAGCGCCTTACAGAAGGCACACCCGGAGAGTGTCTGCTGCATCAGGCCGTCTCCTCGCTGGTGTCGCAAGCGGCCGTCCAGCCTTTGTGGAAGACAGCAAGCTGGGTAATCAATTCGAACGCTTCACTACTGGGTTCGTGGACGAGCACGCGCTTTTCAGCGATTGGGATGACGATGCCCGCGTCGATGAGGTCATTGACCAGGTTACGGGCCTCCGAATCGTCCATGTCCGCCGTCCCAACGCGGACGGCGTCTTGATCTTGGGCGAGGAGTTCGGCCTCGAACTGTTCGTAGTCGGCACTCGTGTCGTCGTTGAGGTCAGGTTTGGCCATGCAAATCACATTGAGCACGCTAACGCGCGCTGCACGCCTTCTAGCGCAGAAAAACAGGCTATCGAGGGTGTCCTGTTCGTCCCACACGGTTCATGGCTTGACTGTCGATTAGATCATGGACCAAGCCAAAACACGTCGTGATGGTCATTTGGTTACGGGGCCTCGTCACTGGATAGTAAAACAGCCGTCGATAGCTAAGGAGGCGCTGAGAACCCTGTTGAGTCACTCGTCTTCGAGCGCTGCGTAAATGTCTGCGTGGCGGCGTCCGTCAAGCTTCCCCATCTCGAGGGCGATCTCGTGACGTTTGGCGTCGCTCTCGGCCGCCTGATACCGCTCGTACAGTCGGCGGACTTCTTTGTCGACCGTCGCTGAGGAGTCGTTGTCGGACGTCACTTGTGTGTCGCTTCCGATCACAGTGGTATGAGGGTTTTGCCGCTAGGCATCTTTTAAGTAATGAGCGTGCCCGCGGACGTAGCTGTTCGCGTTCCAACTTCGAGCGATGCTGATGTCCTCGAGGACGGTGAGTGCCTCAGCAGGCGTCAATTGACCTGTTCGGACAAATACCGACAGCAGCGTCGGCGTCGTCACGATTAGCTCGCCTGGCAATGACACTCGGTGTCATCGGACCACGAGTCTGGGGATTGTCCCGTAGACGCGTTGTTCGACATCGTCACCGCGAAACGCGTCCTCGAATGAGGGACATCATCTGGGGACTCGCTGTTGGACATGCTCGTTCTTGTGTGGCTGTCGGTGTCGGTCTTGCTTCGAGGAATCGTTCCCACCGTAGTGTAGACTGGAATGCCTCTATCATCAATTAGACTTAACCAACAACAGGCGTGATAATTGGGTTCGTGTTGGTTAAGAATCTATTTTTGAACTCGAAGTTCCCGAACTGGTTTCACCTGGAATCTATCTTGAGCGGTGACGACGTCATTCTGACCTACCTCATCGATCAGTGACGGCCGCTGTGAGAGGCGATTGACCAGCTCGTCGCGAACTGCTTTGCGGCTAACTGTTGCTTCGTGCCAACCGAGTCGTTCGTCGAGATATCGCTTCTTGAATTCCTCACCGACGTCGTCGACGGCGATGAACTGTGTTCGCTTCACTCCTGCAATGCTCGCCGAGATGAACTCGGCTCCGACGTCTTCGTGGGTGAGTTCGACGAGTACACACTCGACAAATGAGACGACGGCAGTCGGACTTCTGGTGTGTGGGAGCGTCAGCTCGAGATCTGCCCACGGTTCTTCGCTCGGTTGTTTCGTTTGCTCGCCAGGTGGTCGTGATCGCTGTTGCTCGTGTTCTGAAGACATGGTTGTTGAGTAGGCGTGATAGCCCCTCGCCCCTCTCGGGAGCGACAAACTCCACCGCGAATCGCATCATTATCCAATGAGTGACTTCTGATATATTTGCTGTAAACGCTCGTCGTTTGATGGCCCCTCGGCCGGAGAGAGCCAGCGGCATTTGCACCGGTGTACCCTAGCCTTCCTTTGGATAATTCTGGAGGTGCAGGGAGAAACGAAACCCGCTTAGATTTGGCGATAGGTCCGTCGGGCTGTTCTCAGACACTATTGATGTCTTCGACGAAATGCAGCGGAGACAATCGACGAGAATTGCCCTTGACGAGTAGCTGAAACCAGCAAAATCGGGGAATAGAGAGAAATCTGAGAACGATTTTAGGCAATACCGGTTGACACCAATTAGCGGCACAGATTCTGTAACTGCTAATAATCCGCTCTTTCTACGCAAATCGTGCAATACAGGGTCTGAAAAGTGCATGACGGGCTTTCTAACAACCTCGATTTCATCCCCCATAGAAGCATAGGAAATATTATGGTTGGTTTGTCGGCGTCAGGACCTTGGAGAAGCTATCCGCTTATGGAATTGATATATTCTGAAGGTGGAACAGCTGTTCTACCGAGTTAGTCTTGTGCAACCGACCGGGCTGGTTGCTCCGCTGCAGAGGCAGGTGGTTCGTGTGTTCCAAACTCGGGGTGGGTCTCTTCCATCCACACGTACACGATAGCAGCGGGTGGCAATTTCACTATCAGTCACCTTTTGCAGTCGTAATGTCTTTCTGGGGTGTTTGAACCGTAACACTACCGTAGCTGCTGACTGTGACGTCGTATCCAGCCAGCTCAAATGCGACATGGACGTCTCCATCAGCGATCGACTGATGAGACATGAGCGTATCAAACGCATCAGGGTCGATAGACGAATACAGCGGGTCGATATCGAGCGGATCTTTGTCGGAAACTGCTGATATCACACCAATTACTGCTGTACTCGGAGAAACGGTGTTGGCATCGAATATGGCCCGATACATATTCTCATCAGGGTAATGCTCGAAGGATTCAAACTGGCAGACGCTACTTTCGAGAGCCTCCTTTTCGACTGATGGTGATACCTTCGGCTGAGTCGTTTTGCCTGGTGAAGAATCTTGTTTGTCAATCATAGTCCTGCCCGTCCATAGCACCGTGACAGGGGTGACTCTGACTCTTTCGTCCACAACAGGGTATAAATACTCTATCGCACCGGCTACTTACGAGTGCGATTCGATGAGCGCTTGTTCGACGAGTCGTCGATTCCCACGTCGAAGCCGAGAGCCGAGTGCCTGCTGTGATATCCCGAGTTCCTCGGCTATCTCCGCAAGCGTAGTTTCACGTGGCGACTCGAAGTATCCACATTCATACGCGAGGATGAGCGCTTCGCGCTGTGTATCGGTGAGTCCGTGTTGAGCGTCGAGGGGTCTCAGTGCGTGAAGTTCAGTAAGGGTCACCGGCACGTCGTGATCGTGGCAGTACTCTCGAAACTCTGCGATGGCTTTTCGAGTTTCTCCGCGTAGCTCAAACGTCCACTCTGTCGCTGTGCCGATTGCTGAGAGTAGTACAACCTCTGGTGCGATGAGTGCATCGAGAACACTGTCGTACTCTGAAATCCACATGCAACGCATGAGGTACTCGTCATCAGCACTATCAACCAACTGAATGTCGCGGACACCCGGATGCTTGGAAAACTGTTCCACGATACTATCAGAGTCAGTACCCCGCACCCAGAAGTACGGTATAACACCGTTTGGGTCTGGAATAACTCGTTCGAGCTGAACGGTCACGTCTGGTAGGTTAGCGAAGACGGTTCCTAAGGGGAATTCGTCGGCTGCGAGTGTGAACTCAGCTACCGTTGCCATGTAGAGTTCTTCTATTGGGTCGTCAAGGCAAAGACTGTATCGAGCGACTGGTTCTCTGAGTCAAGACTCATATAATGGCTCTGTTGAAATCCTGTGGTATTGACACCTTTCCCGCTGAAACAGCCGTTAGATAGGTGTGCGGAGTTATTGGACGGACTGCTTTCATCTATGCTAGTTAAGGGCTCATGCGGACTTTTCAGTTGGCCCGTCCAAGGACACGATATGGACGACCTTCAAATCGACGACGTGGACCGGAGCATCTTGCACCAACTCCAGCTAAACGCCCGCCAAACAGATACGGAGATCGCTGAAAAGGTAGATGTGACCTCAACGACGGTCCGGAATCGCCTCGACAAACTCGAAGATAAGGGCGTGATCCGGGGCTACCACCCCGAGATCAACTACGAGCAAGCGGGCTACCCTCTCCATGTCATGTTCGTTTGCACGGTTGATCCGAATGAGCTGGACACACTGGCCGAACAGATCCTCGACATTCGTGGTGTGGTGACCACCCGGGATTTGCTTGGAGGCGAACGGAATGTCCACGTCGAGGTCGTCGCTGGCACGGTTGGGGAGATCGAAGAGATCCGCAACGAACTGGCGGCCTTGGGCATGACGATCAACAGCTCTGAGATCATCTCTGAGACGCAGGGCCAGCCATGGGATCACTTCTATCCACGGACGGGCCCCGACGCGGACCAGGACGACGACACCGACGACGGTTCGTCCACTGTTCAAGGATAGCAGGGAACCACTTGACAATTTCAAATCCGGCCACGTCCATCGGCTTTCAGACCGCGTTTGGATTTCAATATATCCACCCATAACCGGGTTCGATTGAATTTTTCAAATAGTATTATTAACTGTAAAGAAGGGGTTATTCGTGAGCACGTCTTTGCCAGGGTATGGCCGAATCAACCGAGGCGGTAACCGACACCTTCGCCACATTGGCAGACCCCGTTCGTCGGTACGTCCTGTACTACCTCTCCGAGCAGGAGACTCCAGTCTCTTTCGACCGTCTCACCACTCGGGTTGCCGCCTGGCGCACCGATAGCACCCCGGACGTCGTCGACGACGCCACCCTCACCGAGATGCGCACGGCCCTGTATCACGTGCACCTGCCGAAGCTCGCCGATCTCGGCGTCATAACCTACGAGTCCAACCCCGGGGAAATCGCCCTCACCGACGACACCGTTTCCCTAGACCCCTTCTTGGAGCCGGCACGCCGGGCGGATCTCTGGACCGAACCGCCGAGCGAACAGCCATAAGCTCGGCTACGGCCTTCGGCTGGTATGGCACATGCTGATGACGAAACGAAGACGATGATTTTCGAGTCGGCGTTCGACCCAACGAGTGGTTCCGTGTCTCTGCGAGTCGTCGATGCCGTCGCAACGTTCTATGAGGTCGAATCGACTGATCTCGACCCGCTGTACCCGGTTATCGACCTGGACGCACTCGATCCTGTTCGCCCCAATCCAGGCCGATCGGAGTCTGAAGGGAGAAGTCACGTTCCAGTACGAGAACGTGGCAGTTTCAGTGACGGAACTATCCGTCTCAGCGATCCTGAGTAATGTTGTTCCGGTGTGAATAGACCCTCAGTTTAAACGAATCTAATGCCCACGCCAGGGGTTACTGTTGTGCGAGATTGGCGCACTCTATTCAGCATGGCTTCAGCGAACGCTTTATAATTGATAATTTCAACGGAGCCGCTTTAATCACATCCAATTGGTTCTCAGCAGAGCTAGAACTCCTCTCCAGTGGATTCGGCCTCATTCAGTTGGTCGTACATTTCGTCTGGGAATGGGAGACTTCCCCAGATGGAGTATGGGCACTGCTCCTGCCCGATGCAGTACCGCTGCATATCGTCGTTGTCGCAGTTCATCGGAAGCGGGGTGTCGCCACCAATCGTATTCGAGAACTCGTAGCGAATCTGGTAGTCGGTGACCTGTTCGTCGTACCACGGCCATCGTGAGAAGATGTCCTTGAGATCCGCGACAATCGTCTCGAGGTCACTGTCCTGGTACTGGGGCAGCCACATCACCATCCGAGCAAAGCTGTACAGATCCTTTCGGACTGGCTTCTTTTCGCGGAGGCGTTCGGCCATGTTCGCCATACAAGGAAGTTCAAACAGATCCTCGATTGACTCGACGGAGAGTGGCTGGACGCCTCGCGAAGACTCCTGAATCCGATAGTGGTTCGTATTTCCGTGCTGTCGGATAGTGAGGCTCCGGTGGTCGCGCTGGGATGCAAGGAGATTTCCGAGACTTCGTGGACTCGAGATACGATTACACACGTCCCGCTTCCAGTCCGCTTCCGGATCGTACGCTTCCACTGCTTCAAACAGATCCTTCGCCGAGTGGAACTCTCCCAGCATGGCGACTTCGTCTGGAGCGTCTCGAATTGCCTCCCGTAGCACACGAATAGTTCGCTCACCGGGGTCCCAGTCTCGCCAGATTCGTTCGTGGTGTCCCGTCTCGATGAAGCGATCGATGCGTTCTGTGATGGCTGATTCATTTGTCGTCAGCCACGTGAGCTGGTCTTCGGAGAGGTTCTCCTCTTGGACTCGCAGGAGCTTCTTGAACGCACGTCTGGCGTACTCGCGATACTTCGTATCGAAATCACCGACTGGCACGTGGAGGCGATTGTTCTTGACGCGAGTGAGCAGTTCCCCGGCCTCTCCTGTCTCGGTGTCGGCGTGAACGAGGCAATTCCTCGACGCCGCAGCCATCGGGATTTCGAGGTACAACCCACCACCGAACTCGGGCATTTCTTTGATTCCTGTACAAACACGGCCGGGGTGTGGACCATCCTCTCCGGGGGCTTTCGCGTACAGCACCTCTGCGATATTCTGTTGAAGACTCCCATCACCGAACTCTCGAAGGAGGGAGGCGAGATTATTGACGTACAACTCTCGAATATCGTAGAGAACCTGCACCTTTCGCGGTGGAGCGTGCTCGAACTTCGGGTGTGCCTTGACGCAGATCGCGCTCAACGTCGCGAGGACGGCGAGTGTTCCCGGTTCGTCGACGAACGGTTCCTCTGCAGCGTTTGTCCTGATGTTTTCTTTGAACGCCGCCGTTCCGAACCGCTCGAGGTCGTTCAGCAGATCTGCTGGTTGATCTTCGCCGTCGACGATGTAGCGATTGTAGCCCCGCGTGAACAGCTGGTTTATCCGCGTCGTGCCGTATTCCAGCGGGAGCGTCGCAACGCGATAGGCGGTACGCTCGTCCTTGACAGGCGTCGACTGAGTCATGACTGGAGCACCTCCGGTGTCGCAGACCGAACGTCGAAGTCCGGGCTCTCAATCGGCGTGACGATACTACAGACGTCAGCGTGCAACGAGTAGGGTAGCCGGGCGACCCTCCGACGATCGGCGGTAACCACTGGATCGATGGGAATCTCGTAGGTGTCTTGTAGAAGGTCGTTCAGCACTTCTCGACTCTTGGCGTCGTACCGATGAGCGGGGTCAGTATCGAGGAGATAGACGTGAACGCCCTGGCCGCTGTACACCACCATTGTGTCTTCGGCGTTGAAGTCGTCCTCGAAGATCTCTCGCACCTCGAAGCCGTACTCGATGGCCCGTTCGATATCCTCGAAGGAATACGGGTAGCCTGCTGGGTCTGCTTCGAGAATCCCCGCAGCATCGAGTAGTGTCTCGCTATCCTCCGAAACATCCTCGTCCGATACTGCTTGCGTTGCTCGCTCTCGGGCGATCGTTTTTGCGTCGATATCGACGAGGAGCACCCACGGCCGTTCCCAATGATCGAGTGCGTAGTAGACTGCATCAGGACACGGGTCTGGTGTGTCGAGCAAGTCGGGATCTGCGAGCGCGAAGTCACTCCGACCGAGTGGATCGTTTCGTGCTGGATGGCGGATGAACTCAAGGACATCGTCGAAGTCGTGGAACGCCGCCGTGATCCGCTCACCTGAGACGTTCGTCTGCCACGTATCTCTTCGGATGAAGTCCTTGTCTGGGACTCCATCTTTCCGTACCGGGTGGGGGCCTCGAAACGCAAGCGCGTACTGTTTTGGCCCCTTCGCTGTGATGAACGACGGGAGCTCGTCACGGTACGAGGGGAACTCCTCGGCGTAGTACCTGTAGATCTCTTCGCGAGTCGCCTGGCGCCACGTCATGAATTGAACTCCTGATCGAGTTTGTTGAAGCTCCGAATCGTCGTCAGCCCAGCTGCATCGAACGATTCAACGGCCTCTCGAATGTCGGAGAACGATCGGGCTGCACGGCCACTCACACTGTATTCTATCCGATCGGCCTCTGCGAGATGGTCTAATACCTCCACGGCGGTCTCGCGTCTGTTGAACGCCCAGACAACGTTTGCGTCCACCCGACTCTGCTTGTCGTAGTCGTTGACCGGAGCGTGTTTGTTATTACTCGCGAGTTCGGCTTCACCGACCCACACGAGTTCTCCGTCAGCATCGAGACCGGCAACGTCGAACACCGTCTCCTCATCGTACTCGTAGTATGGTTCGACCTTCTCGACATCGTCGCGGGCTTCTAACCACAGTTCGAGCAGCTTCACACCGACCTTGTGCGGCGTCTTCTCACCGATATCCCCCTGACCAGGGCCGACCTTGAGCTTTTGGCCGAGCAGTTCACGCCCTGCCGGAAGGACGGTGTAGTACTTCCGACCGCATGCTCGTCCTTCCTCCAGCAGGTCTTGATCGACGAGTCGTTGCACGTCCAGGTCGTCAAAGTCGTTCTTGAACGCACTCATCGAATCCAAGAGCGTGTAGTCCGGGGAGTCACCATTCATCACGTCGAGGATGCGAGTCAGGAATCGGACGTCGTCGTGAGTGAGCCCGCGCCGTCGAAGCTCGTCATCTGAGACGGTTACACCACCAGCCTGTACTGGTGACGATCTGTTCTCGTCGACAGTTGTCTCCTCCGCTTCAGCGGCTGGCTCTTCTGACGCAGTTGACTCGGGATCTCCAAACAGTAAGTTGGTGGAGTCCGCTTCTTTCTCTTCATCAGCTGCTGAACCACTGGTTGCTTGTCCGATAAACGACGACTGCGTCGAGTCCACAGGGCTATCCGATTCTGCGGATGTCGACCGTGCATCGTTCGGTCTACTTCCCCATCCTTCATTATCGGCTGCCTCTGATTCGCTTGCCCCCTCAGCAAGCCCGTACTGGGTCTGTGTTCGCTCCGACAGTTGAGGGAGGGCTACGGTCTCGAAGTGGTCCTCCTGTTCGACAGAGAGTGGCTCATCGCTCTCTGGATGGCCGGCTGCTATCGGGAGCGGCTTCACGGAGAACGGGGCTGGACCCGTCTCCCCGAATGACGGGCTCGGGAGTTGCGCGATCCACTCTCCGCTGGGGAGCGTGTTGACCCGATTTCGGAGATCAGTCGGGCTCAGGTCTTCGTGGGCCAGCGACTCGGCGAGGTCGCGTTCGATGGAGATGTTCCCGATAAGCTTCGTTTTGATGTTGTTGAGGACCTCGTCGTAGGCACGCTCGCTTCGATTCCTGACCTGTCCGGGGAACTGCATCACCAGTCCCATGCTCAGGCCGAACGACCGACCCTGGGGAAGCAGCTGCTCGGAAACGAGTTTCGTCGAGGCGACGGGGGCTGCCTCCTCGATGATGAGGTTGGTGAGATTCTCGTAGTCTGTCTTCCCATCACGTCGACGCACCCGAACCGCATCCCAGAGGTTACTCAACAGAAGGAGTGTAATTGCTCGCTGAGCCTCCGGACGGAGATCACCCAAGTCGAACAAGATTGTGGCATCTTCGTCGAGGAACTCGTGGAAATCGAATCGGTTGTCGATGTATTCGCCATCATCGCCCTGTTCCGGAACGTGACTGAAGATACGTCGTAGGTGCGCGTCTTCTCTTAGTTTATCGAGGCGGTTCCCGACGGCGTCCATCGAGATCTGGAATTGACGGTCATCCTTCTCGAAGTGGCGCGTAAGCGACTCCTCGACATTTTGGTTCTCGGCAGCGACAGGCGGGACTGTCCGCTCGCGTTGCATCTGGAGTGCAGCCGCAAAGAGATCATCGAGGCCGAAGGCGTCACTACCGTATTCCTCGTCGAAGAGCGCCTTGATGAGGTAGCTGAGAATCTCGTTGGCGACGAACGCCTGTTCATACTGTTTGCGACCCATGACCATCCGCATGATGTCGTGGAAGTGATCGACCTTGTCTTGGATCGCATCCTCGCGCCTCCATCCCGCATCAAGTGTCGAACGAATATCGAAGAAAGAGAAAGCAGGGAGGGTTTCGGGGACACAGAACTGATAGGTGTTGTCCAATCCGTTGAATCGGGTATAGTGACAGCGAAGATAGTTCTCACACATTCCATCGCCTTTCGGATCAACGATAATAACCGGCCCACCTGTCGTCTCCCTGAGAGCCAGCGCATCATTGATGATTGCTTTCGACTTTCCGCCTCCAGTCGATGCAAACCTTCCGTAGTGTCTTGTTAAGAGATTTGGCGGAATCCGTATCGGGTCTGGTTGGATAGTACTATTTTCATCAAGTGCATATCCGATCGCCATCCCCTCACGGAACTGTGCCATCAAATCGGGATTCGGTCGTGGCAGTGGATTGCGGCTGCGCTGCTCTGAACGCGCTCCACGAGAGCCCTCGACAGTCAAATCCTCGGCGCTCGGGACAACGATCACGTTTGCGAGTTCGTCCGCATTGAACACGAAATCTGGCCGCTTCTTCCCGCTACCAGCGATCATCTCTCCGTTGAGAACGCGCTCGAGATGGCGTTGAGCTCGTTTGGCTTTCTGCCGATCGAGGAATCCTTTCTCTCGGATACGGCGTCCGTAGAGTTCGTAAAACGGACCGTCGAGTGGATGGAGTGCTGCCTTCAGCTGCTCGAGTTCTGCGCGGATCTCAACATCGCCGTCATAAGCCATTGCAACGGCTCGAGCATTGACAGTGAACGTTCGACGCGGGTGTTTGCTGTCGATTCTCTGAATACGGTTTTTTGTCTCCTGAGATAGCTCTCGATCTGCAGGATCTGCATCGACAGGCTCGAGCCACGAGCCGATGAGGTCTTCGGCCCAGGTATCGCGTCCCTCCTTGAGATTCATTTTTCGGATTTCAGCATCATCCCGCCAGTCAGGTTTGCGCTGCCAGAGAATCTGATAAACAGTGGGGACAGTCATTTCATGGAGGACTTCAACAACGGCCGAAAGCGGTGGTCGCTCTGATTCGTACTCTTCATCGGGTTCGTCGACGACAAACGGCGCGATGGTCGTCATCCAGTCTTCTTTGCGCCCAGTTTTACCGAGCCACTCGACCCCCAGTGGAGAGGGGGTCGGGGGTTCGTCTTCTACGTCACCTTCATCGGAATCTTCCAAATCAGTCTCTCCCGAATCAGTTCGAATATCCTCTCGATCCAATGCCCCCTGTTCCTCAGACTCGAGATCTCCCTCCGCCAAGTCGGATTCAGGTATGAGGACTGCCTCAAGATCGAGTTCTGTTCGCATAACCGTGAACGTAGTCGGGTAAATCGACCTGAGACGCTTCTCGAGCGTGTTGAGATGTTCTTCTTGGTTGACCCCGTAGTAGAACTCAACTGGAGCATCAGGACCTGCAGAGACGGCGAGGAATTCGAACGTTGGTGGAGCTGTGTCCACTCTGGGCCTCACCCGGTTCCAGAAACTCTCTGCCGCTGGGTTCGACAGTTTATGAAGGCTCTCAAGAACTGCCGGAATATCCGACCGACGGAGTGGTCCCGACGTCGGAGTCACTTTCAAATACTCACTACTACTCATGTTTCGATTCACCTCCGTGCTTACCGCCATCAGTCTGTGGTGGAGTTGATACTTGGTGTGAAGTCGCTGGATTAGTATTCATAGATAGCTCTGTAGGTGTGTCTGCTGAACGGCCGGGCAACTCAGTCTGAGACTGGGCTTTTGGATCGAAGTCGATCACTGCCGTCTCGTCTTCCATCGCTCGAACTTCGATTCCGCGCCACTCACCGTCGACGCCGACGAGCGCCTCCGAATAGCCGGTTCGGTCGTTTCCGGGAACAGCCTCCTGGACGAAGCGCATCTGTGCCGAGTTGAGGCCGAACTCGTTGGCCCACTCGTGGTCCATCCCGTCGAGGTGGTGGAACTGCTTGATCGCACACTGGTCGATGATTGCCTCGGACTCTGGATGCTGGAAAAACTCGTCGACGGTCTGGGTGACGAGGCGAATCGAGAGGTTGTGGTGGCGGTGATGACGGAAGACGATCTCGAGGTACTCGAGACTCGCCGCATCCTGCATGATGTACCGGGCCTCGTCGATGACGAAGACGACCTCTTTGTCCGTCTCCTTCGCACGCTCATAGACTAGCGAAATTAGCAACTGCATGATGAGACTCGTGCTCCCACCGAGACTGCCCTCCTGCTGGGCGAGGTCGAGATAGATCACCTTCTCGTCGCGGATGTCGAACTCTGTCTCTCGGCCCAGATTCTCGTACCGGCCGTCTTCTGCGAACGGACGAAGTTGATCGATGAGCCACGTCGCGTCTTCCCCAATTTTCGTCGCTTCCTCGTCAGTCCGTACGACGTACTCCGTCGGCGTCTCGACCATCTCCTCGAGGATATCGAGGACGTCCCGCATCGTTGGACTCTCATTGTGATGCGTCGCGATATCGTCGGTGATTCCGTTGCGCGTATATGCACGTTCGATCGCGGTCTCCAACGTTGTGCGACGGTCACCGAGCGTGATTCCCCGAAGCGCGAAGTAGTTCGAGAGGAAGCTCATCACACTATCGAGCTTTTCACGGTATGGGCTGGCGTCCTTCCCCATTGCCCGTTGGACACGCTCGGGAGTCGGCTTGATCTCGAGCGGGTTCAGCCCCATATCCCCGCCGATTGTGATTCGTTCGCCACCGAGGGCTTCGGCGACACCGGCCCAGTTGTTCAGTGGCTCGAGGATGATCCCGATACGGTCCTCGCTTTGCTCGATTGAGCGGATGAAGTTCTGCTTCGAGCCGAACGATTTCCCAGATCCTGGGTCACCGATCGTAAACATCGCATAGCCGTTCTCTCGAGCGAACGGATCGATGACGACCGGGCTTTGGTTCTTCCAGTGAACGCCGAACTCGACGCCACCGTCCTCGAGAATCGTGGCATTGTGTGGCGACGCGAGCAACGCACCGACCGCACCACCGAGTGCTGTGGCCTCTCGACCGAACGGATTGGAACCGATCGGAGCTGCAGCCTGGATAGCAAGGTCTTGCTTACAGATGGCTGTCTTTGGCGAGAGTCCAGCGGGTTGTTCACGAAGCCGGCTCCGAACCGTCCGGACGGCGTCACGAAGCTGATCACGTGACTCCGATCGAACCGTGATAAACATTCCTTGCTTGAACACCCGGCTCCCGTTCTCGACGCTCTTGTACGTCGATAGCGCCTCATTGGCTCGTTCCTGGAGATAGCTCCCACGGACAGTACTCTCGAGGTCAGCATCGGCCTGGAGGTCGTCAGCCACTCGCTGGAGTTCGTCTCGAGCTTGTTGCTGACTCTTTGGTGTGATGTGGATCGTCAGATCGAACTCGACGTCCGTGAGCTCGAAGAGTTCGGTCAGATAGCCGTCTTTCGGGTAATCCGGATAATCCGCGACGTAGAGTGTGGACGTCCACTGATCACCGACGTGAGCGGTACGCGTGTCCCACTCGATCGCCGCCGGCGCGACGACGTGTTGATGATGTTCGGCAATGTCGTCGAGGATCTGACCTTCCTCGAGGCCGTCTTCTATGGTCGTCTCCTCGAGGAGATCGGCGAGTTCGACTTCTTCGACGTCCTCGGCACGCCAGCGGTCCCACGCCAGCTTCACGAGAAGCGTGAACAATGCCGTTGCACCGATATAGAGGGCAAGGCCAGCTTGTGTCCCTGGATCGGAGAGTGCGTCGATCACTGATCGACCCTCCGTTGATGGTCGATCACTGGATGCTCACGGATCGCATCGGCTCCGTCGTCGTACTCGTGTTCCTCGCCGTTCCAAAAGTCCATTGAGAGGACGAACAGTTCGACCGTCGTCAGTCGATGAGCCGACCACCCTGCTGCCTTCTGGATGAATTCCGTCTGGAGACCGTGGCACCGATTCTCGAGTTTGTCGAACATGGCCGCCCGGATCTCCGCGTCGGTCATGTCGTTGCGACGGGTCACGAACGGGTTGAACAGGAAGCCAACCACCGGAAACGAGGTGAGTTTTTCAGCAGGCGACTGTTCGTCCTGGTACCGATCGTAGACCTCGAAAGGGTCGACTTCGACGCCGATGAAATACCGTACCTGTTGGGTTCCCTCGAGGTCTCGTGGACGTTGCTCGCGATACTCCTCGAGTAACTCCTTGAAGATCGGATTCTGCTTGACGTCACTGTCAGTGAGCCGCCCATCGATCCTGGCGATCAGTTTCTCGACCGGGAACGACCGCGTCGTGGCGTGGAATTTGAGCGTGAACTCGAGTTCCTTGTTCGCGAACTCCTCTCCAAGCTGCTGGATCTGCGCCCAGTCGCCGGACATCGCGAAGTCCATGTTCCCAGGATCGATCTCGAGGTAGGCTTCCATCGCGCCATCTGAGCGCTCGATTGCACCGGCACCAGGCCACGCTCGCCTGATGTTCGTGAGGTCCTGTGTTCGCTCGTCCGGTTTGAACGGCGTATAGCTCACGAGTCCGCCCTCGGTACTCGCTTCAGTGGACTCTGCTGTGGCCTCCGTGCTGTACGTAAACCGAGGCCGCTTGCAGTAGTGGCGGTAGACGTCTCCCAGCCATGTCGACGCCGGGAGGTGGTTGGGTGACGCGTAGACGATCGACCCACCAAGGACGACACCGAGTAAGACGAACGGTAAGATCGCACCATCGAGTCCCGTGAGCCCACCAAAGAGGAGGCCAGCGATCGGGAAGCCAAGGAGCACATAGACGTCTCCCTCCTCGATGTTCAGAATCGGTATGCGACTCTCTTCACCCAGCTCATCCATGATTCGACGGCCAGCTGCATCGTGATCTCGTGTCATTCAGTAATACCCCGGATCGTTCTCGGTGCGACGGTACGCCGGGACGCCTTCTTGGCCGTACGCATCTGTCGCAACGTTATCGTGGTCGGTTCGTCCTCCGCTAGCGGTGCTCGAGTTGCCAGATGACTGTGGTGAGTTGCCTCGCTGACGCACTTTCGAGGCGACTGTGTAGCCTGCAGCCGCCTTCGGACCCCAGGTTGCCGCTGTCGCCGCCGCAGCGGGGCCTGCGACCGCTCCCGCACCAACGACTGCACCGGCTGTCACGGCCCCTTTCGTCGTCGCTCCGATGATTTTCGTCGTCATCGGACTGGCATACTTGAACAGCTTCCAGACGATGAGAATCGAGAGAAGCGGCAGTGTAACCGCAATGAGATAACTCAGAAACGAACTATCCGGAACGAGTGTCGAGTCTGTCCCCTCACTGAACAGGAGTTCATACCCTTTGAACAATAGCGCTACCGGGATCGGCATAATCGCGAGTGGCACGAACTTCATACAGACCGTGCGGGCGATGTGAGAGACGACAGGAAGATTCCCATAGGCCAGTGCGATACCGATAGGCATCGCATAGATCAAGATGTACAATAGAATCTCGCGAAGGAAGAACAGCGCCTGTAAGATCCACATGGCGACAGCTCCAACTCCAGTGAGGAAGAGAGCTAGAGCTGGGTTTGAAACGGTCAAACGGAGCAAGTCGATCATAGTATCTGTTACCGTCGAGATATCTGGAAGGAGGGCAATGGTGAAGCCGTCGACGAGATAGAGAGCTAACACAGCGACCCAATACCACGTTACAATCAGGAACGCACCCGTCCAGGCACTGCGCTTTGCCTTTCGCGTCTCGTACGCGCTGCCGATATTGAAGATCCGGATCGTATGCCTTCCCTGGACACACATCACGAGCAACAACAGGGAAACGAGCATGATCTCCCCAGCAACGAGATTGTTGTGAATTTCTTCCCACGGTGTGTTCGACGGCTGACCGAACACGAAGGCGCCATCCGTCTCCGGTGTTGGCGTGCCGAAAACTTGTGCCGTGACGGCCTCATATCCATCTGCCAACCCCTCCTGAAACCATTCGATGAGTTTGTCAACTGCGTCTTCGAACCACTTGATCCCGATATCCGAGAGTGACCACGACATTACGATAGCTCCTCAATTTCGATCTCACAATCATCGGGAGCGGTACCAAGATAGTGGATAACGTAGTCAAGAGTGAGATCTATGGCATGGGTTGTAGAGAGACGAACGATGAACTGACCGTCCCGTCCAACCGAATCGCATTTTGATCGTGTACCCGCTGGCGAAAAGGGGCGCGTGTTGCTGTAGATGAGTACCGTCTCTCCTGCAGGTAGAGCTATTGACTCTGCATCCGCTCCAAAGTCGCTCTCCGGATCATGGATCCCACTCTCACCCGCCTCATCGTAGCTCTCATGTGACGGGAAGGGGACATCACCTTCGAACCGAAGCGCGGTAGCTGCGGTCGGCCCAGTTCCCCGATTCGTCACAGTAAGTATCGCCTCTGCTTCCGTACTGGAGTCTCTCGCACCCTCGTACATCTCCTCGGGGTAATTCCTGGCCAACCGGAGTTCTGTTAACTCGAGGTCCGGTTCGAGCGTAATCGACGTCGTCTCAACGGTCTCCTCGTCTGCAAGCCCAATGAGTTCGTATTCGCCAACAGGATAGTCGGTCCCAATCTCGATCGCAGTTTTGGACACCCCCGATTCAATCGTTTGTTGGGCAAACAACTCGCCAGAGGGATCGATAAGGTTCAGTTGGTCAACCGCATCCCGTTCGAGTTCAACCACAAGCTCGAGTCCCTCGACCGCGACGCTCTGGAGAACGTCTCCACTGGAGTTTGTCGACGAATCATCGTCATCAGAATCACTCAACGCAGAACAACCAGCAAGTCCAGTAGTGATCCCGACGAGTATGCTTCCAAGAACGGTGCGTCTATCGAGTGATGTCTGTTGAATTGTCATAACGTGTCTCTCATTTTCAAGAACGAGCCGATCCGCTTCGCTGCGTACAGGGCGACCGCAAAGGGAATGGCATATCGGATAAGATCGACTAACAGTGTGAACCAGCCTGTCGGGGTGGCCAACGGATGCCACGTTTCTGTGGCTGTATCACCGATATAGGCAGGGTTATGCGAGCGCCACGAACCGGGATGATACTCTGCGGTGTAGATACCTGGCTGGTGGACAGTTATCTCAGCAGTACCAGCTGTGTTCGTTTGCACCTGCTGATCGTCGATCGTAATGTAGCCCTCACGCGACGTAGCGCCAATCAGTGAGAATCGAGGATCGTCGAACGGACTCTCGAGCATGATCGGTGCTCCCGTCTCAGCATCACGAAGCTCGATCTGCAACGTCACCGCAGTCGCATTCGATTCGATGATTTCGACAGAGAGGTCACTCCCGCGTATCTCCCGTTCCGACCCTCCATCGGGTTCAATAATTTCTGCTGAGACACCGCGAACAATCCCGTCGACTCTGATAGCATCTCGATCGATGCCATCGTAACGGAGAGCAAGCCCAGAAGAACGGGTGTACGTCTCAGAGACGACATCGATGTCGACGTTCTCGTGAATCGAGAGTTCTGGAGACGAACTCTCTGTCCCCCAGACCTCGAGAATGTCGGGGCCATCACGGATGGGTTCTGAACGTGGGCCCAGCTCGGATGGATACGCGTGGACATATACAGGAAGGGCGTGAGATTGTATCGTCTCTTGGCCATCCCGGCTCGAGTGTATCAGATCGTCCCAGTTGGTATCTCGAGCCGTGTAGTATCGCCACACACCACGGACGTTCGCCTCACCATCATCGGAAAGCGTGTACCCATGCCACGGCTGGGTCTGATAGATGGCAACACCGCTGTCGCCGTTTGGATACGATGCGTGGTAGATCGACGCCCGTAGATCGTAAACCTCCACATCGAGGTCCTGAGAGACGGTCACCTGGTCGGTGATGACCTCCGTCTCATTGCCACGATCGCGTTCGACTCGAGCGTTGATATCCGCCTCGAGTGTGAGTGTTGCCGGGCCACCACGATCGAGTGCATATTCGAATGTTGGAGTCTGTGTTCCTCCTGTGGTCTCGACCACGTCGCCATCGTGTAAGAGGCGGACTTCGTCGATTCCGTGGTCTTGGATTGACGAGTTGCTGTCGAGACGAACACGATAATCAACGAATCCACGGAGTTCGCCTTCCGGAGCGATGTAGTGGACAGTCTCATTTGCATCAAGATGTGTTCTCGTCGACGGCTGGATCGAGAACGTCGTCGCGTGTGCATCGACGATGAGGACAGAATCTGTTAGCTCTGCATGAGTAGGATAGATCGAAGTCTCTGCATTTCCACCCTCGAGTGACTCGTAATCGTATGCGGTCCAGCGTTCAGCGGTATCTGGAGGTTCTTTGAACGTGATATCCGTGCAATTGCCGAGTTCCTGCATGGCCGTTCGTTGTTCATCGTATCGCTCTTCGTACTCGGTATCACTGAGACACTCATTCGATTCTTTCGACCAGAGCGTCGCCGTCTCGTTGACGTCTAAGTCACTGTCGTCAGTGCCCGGTCGTGGTGGAGAGTCGGCACTCACGGCAGTCACCCCTGCAAACGCGAGCGTGACGGTAACGAGAGCGAGCACCGCAACCATGTGAGGACGAATGTGATGCACGAGCGGAGTGAATCAGAGACGATCCAGGGTGTAGCGTTGAGTTACCACGGGACGAGGTCGACACACTCAGCGAGTGGAAGCCCCATCGCCGATCCAGCAACCGTATACAGCGGTCCGAGGATCACGAGGATAACTGCAGACTTCATCGCCGTCCGTTTGTGCTGTTTGAGGCTCTTTTTCTGCTCGATGTTCATCGTGAACATCTCAACGAGTGAATCAGCCTGCCAGACCACAACCAATCCCATAATTCCGAGCGCAGTCGTAATCTGGAAGAATCCAGAGATCATGTCTGGCAAGCCTTCAGCGTCACACACGACGCTGTCTTGAGCCAAAACGGGGTCTACAGCGACAAGCGAGAGGATAAGGAACGAAGCGAATCCGCTACGTACTACTCGCTGTCGAAGAGCATTGGGATTCTGTTGTTCACCAGGAGGACGATCTCTTGTCGTCATTGAGAGACCTGACCTCTACTAGATCTGTATCGAGCCATCTCGCTGTGCAGATTTGCGGTGAAGCCACTGTTCAACGGATTGTATCGACTGCAACCTGTTCGAGAGAATGTTTGCTTTCGGTTCCTCAATTTGCTCATTGATTGTCGAAATACGATCTGTCGAGATAGAGCATATATCTTCTGTATTTCTAAAATGATTCTAGAAATTGATTGTTTTAGAAGACGGATTTCCAACCAATCAGGAAAATAGAAGAAAATAATGAAAGTCAAATTTTCGTGTGTTTTGAAACAGAGTTACCCCACGGAATTCAAAGACTTCACTCTGTGGGGTAACTCTGGACGATCGGCCTTCAAAACCATCGACGCCAAATCTCCCAGCGTATGTGTTATACCCGCTCACAAACATTGCATTAGCTCGTAGTGAACTCAAAACACACCGGACAGTGCGTGAAAGGATTGTTGAGCGGCTCTCGCGGTAATCATACAAATAATAGATCGAAAGTTGGTGGGTAAGCCAGTACAAGATTTATGGCGTCAATATGGCAGATCCTCGGTTTGTTGCTGCCTCACTGAATTTTTATAACATCCAAACTACTAATGGAGTATGACAAAGGACTCTGGGAGGTCTTTGTGTACTCATTTGGCAGGAGTATATGAGGGTCTTAGTCCCAATGTCGGGCTACTTAGGACGCTCGCTAACAGTGTCGGGACGACGGTCGTAGTTGCCATCTTCGTCCTTTCTGGATTGGTCGTCAGTAACGGTGATCTTCGTGACTGATCCAGATCCATTACGAGTCGAATATACGACGGTGACGGAGCTTATCGAGTTTATTACGTATGCTATCGAGAGTATCAGTCTCGGATTCGACCGGTGGGACGAGGAGTATGTACGTGGGCCAGGACTGTATTTCGTAGTCGTGACAGGGGTTCATTCCAGGGCGTATGCCGATCCACTGGGGGAGAACACGTGGCCGGTGGAGACCTGTCGAGTCGTGACGGAGAATCTCGACGGATTCGTAGAGGCAGCGCGAGCAGTGGGCCATTCACGCGATGGTGCGATTATTATCAGTACAGATGGAACTATTCAGGAGCAGATGGTTCGAATCAAGAGTCTGGGTAACAGCGGATCAGGAGCAGAAGACGAGAGGGTAGAGTCGGCCGACTGGATGGGAACGAAGCACCTCAGCGCAGTCGAAATATCCGTCCGCGAAGAGATCGTCGCAGCTATCACACTTAGCGAGGAAAACGGCCGAATGACCATCTTCACAGAGGGGACCTACAACGACTATCAACGTGATGAGTTAGGTGGTGAGTGGCGTTCTACAGGTGATTATGACGAGAGCTGAAGGACGCTCCAATGGTATTATTCTATGGATATTGCATTCTATTCCGGCATGACCTCTGATGAGAACTACGTTCAACTCTCGACCCAATTATCACCGTGAGCACGATAGCCATCGAACTCGCCCTGTTTGATCTCGCGTTCAATCTCGGTGAGTGTCTCACGATCGAGCCGAACGATGTGACACAGCGGATGGCCGGGGGCCGCGACTGGGTTCTCCAGTGCACCGACGATGAGCCCGTCGAACGGTGCGGTGACGACGTGTTCTTCGGTCTTGAAGTGGTTGGTGATGGTACAGATCGTCTCGTCCTCGTGAACGAGGGGGTACGGTCCCCACTCCATCTCGACGAGGCCGCCGGTGTCGGCTCGGAGCCACCGTTTCGTGCTGTCTGCGGCTGTCGTCTTGTACCAACCTGGCCAGTGGACCGGCTCCCCGGGTAAGAACTCGTACTCGGCGAGTACACTCTCAACGCCTTCCAGTGCCTTCTCAATGAGGACCGGTTGGAACCGGTGGGCACGTCCCATCTCAACAGTAATTGTCGGGATGTCGGCGGCGGTCGCTACCGACCGGAGCGCCCCATCATCGCCCTCACCGTACAGGACAACGTTCGTTGCAAACGCCCGTACCAGCCGCTTGACATCTGGATTCGTCAGATCGGCACGAGCGTGGTAGATCGTCGTCCGGTTGCGGGTCGAAGTGTGAAAGTCAATACCAATATCACACTGGGCGATGAACCGGTGGTAGATCTCGTAGGCCATACGATCGGTAGTGTTCCCGCGTTCTTTCCCCGGGAACGATCGGTTCATATCCTGATCGTATATCGGCGTGTACCGCTGTTGGGCCTCGTAGGCGGGAATGTTACAGACGTGCAGACAGATGAGCGTCCCGTGGAGGTCCTGTGGCGAGTATCGGTCGGCGATCTCCTGGACAACTTTGACACCGTTAAGTTCATCGCCGTGGATCGCCGCGCTGAAAAACACCGACTTTCCGTCATGCTCTCCGTTGATGACTGTAATCGGTATTTCGATCGGGTCGCCGAGGTAGGTCTCACCCACCTCATATCGGATGTGACGCTTCTCTCCTGGGTCAACCTCCCCATCATACTGGAACGGTTCCGGTTCGGAACGTATCCGGTTCATGACCATCGATTGGATGGACACTTCAAAAGCGCTCCGTCAGAGGATATCCAATGGTGAGACGTTTAACAACTTCTGGAGCCCTCTACCGTGAATGCCATATGAGCCCCATCACCTTGATAGGCGAAGGCGACCGTGGTCGGGCTTTCAAGTATCTGCTGACATTGAAACCGACATTCATTTTCAGCAATCTCTATAGCTATTCTAATCAGCATACGGTGCCTCATATCGTTTGAGCTAATCGTCTGTATTTTGTTCCGCTATGTCTTCACTCACTGAATTGGGAAATGCCACTTGTTCATTACCATCTTCGAACCGAACCGTGTTTCCTGATTCATAGAACGTTAATTCACGTTGTGGGAACGGTATCTTGATTTCTTCCTCACGGAAGCGTTCATCTATTCGTTCAATCAAGAAGTGTCTCGCCCGTCCTCGCAACGCTGGGTGTTCAATATGGCACTGCAATTGCGCGACAATAGATGAATCTCCGAACTCCTGAAATCGAACGACTGGACCGGGTGTTTCGAGTATTAGGTCTTCTTCTTCAGCAATTTTAAGCAGTGCTTCTTTAGCCTGTTGAAGGTTTGATCCGTATGCGACACCGACATCGAGTCGTATACGTCGACGGCGTACAGGGGCAGATTCGTTGATCACCTGTTTTGAGTTCAGTTCGGAATTTGGGACAGTTATGGCTATATTATCTCTCGTGAGTATTGTGGTACTTCGAATACTCATATCGATAACAGTCCCTCGCTCACCTGATTCCAGCTGTACCACATCTCCTAGCTTGTAGGTTTTGTCCAGATACAGTGAGATTCCACTAAAGAAGTTCCCTAAAGAATCCTGAGCAGCAATACCAAGGACAATCCCGATTATCCCAGCAGATGCGAGTAACGGTGTAACGTCGACGTTCCAGATGCCTAAGAGCAAGAAAAAACTGGCAACAATAACCAAGAATGTGAGTACGTTTTTGAAGATCGGCGTGATTTCACGGTCGGTTGGAGCATTATTGCTAGCACCAATAATACGTCCTCCGAGACAGATTGTTGCATAGGCCCATAGAACCAATATAATGGACATAGCAGTAGAGGCAATATAGAATCCGATTCCTACCTCCGGAAGTAATCGAGCACTTGCATACACTCCGACGAGGAAGATAGTTACATATAATGGTACGTGAAGTTCCTCAATGATGATTCGGTCGTACTCACCAGTTGCCAATCTCTTCGACTGATGTAACACGTGATACCCAATTGATTCGATTATTTTTGCAGCGACAAAGGAGAATGAGAGGATTAGAATAACCTGTATCGAGGTCGGGATCGTCTCAAGATATTCGCCGACGATACTCTCCATAGCGGGATACAGTCGGTAGGCGTATGATAAGCTTTTGCTACGTGGGCAATTCCAGTAAGAGACCGAGGAACGGCGTTCTTAAGCCCTTCGTCCAATAGATTATGAGTAAATTATGGCTTTTGGCTCCATGCAGTCCCTGAAAGGACGCGTCTACGTTCTCTTGGACGGCACAAATACTGAGAGTCGCCTATCACTCGGAACAAACCTGTTTATTATGGGCTTAATTGTTCTGAACGTGGCGACGTACGTTGCAGGGACGGTGGATTGGATCGGCGCCCAGTTCGGCTGGTACATCTACGCATTCGACGTGTTTTGTGTCGCCGTTTTCTCCGTCGAATATGTCCTCCGGGTGTGGTCGTGCACTGTAGACGAGCGGTATTCATCCCCGATCCGTGGTCGGATCCGGTTCATGCTTTCCCCGTATGCACTCATCGACCTGTTAGCCATATTGCCGTTCTACCTTCCCGTGATCATCGGTGAGCAAGGAGCTGAGCGGATGCTCAGAATTTTCCGTCTCTTCCGACTACTCAAAATCGCGCGGTATTCCGATTCAACAACACTCATTACGGATGTTTTCCGGCGAAAATCCCACGAATTGGGGATCACTATTTTAGTTATGAGTATTTGGCTTGTATTTGTTTCTAGCCTTATGTATTATGTCGAACGTGATGCACAACCTGAAGTCTTCACTAGCATACCAGCATCGATCTGGTGGGGCATTGTTACGCTAACCACAGTCGGTTACGGTGATGTGGTTCCAGTAACGCCACTTGGACGAGCATTCGGTGCAATAATTGCATTACTTGGGATTGCTCTCTTTGCCCTACCAGCGGGTATTATTGCATCCGGATTTGCCGAGGAGCTTGATAGTCGCCGTCGGGGGGATCAATACTGTCCGCACTGTGGTGAACACGTAGATGATCTCGATCACGAACCTCCAGAGGAGCTCGACCCAGCAGAGAAACCTAAGCCTTAGCGTTCACTGAGAATCTTCCGAACGTAAAAACGAAGCCTGCTCCGAATCAGAACGCTGGATTTTATTTAGGCGTCGAATCTATCACACCACAACCCGGCTTCAATATCCCACTACATCTACTATGTCAGAAATCGTACTTGCAGCTGACTTCGCCATAATCATCGTCGCAGCGGCTGTTGTCGGATTGTTGGCAAAACAAACCGGACAACCGACCATCATTGCGTATATCTTGACCGGTCTGTTGCTTGGCCCTGCCGTATTCGGCGTTATCACGCCGGGCGAACTCACTGAGACGATGGCAGAACTCGGTCTTGGCTTCCTCCTGTTTTTACTCGGCATCAAAATGCGGCTTGATGACGTTAAAGACATCCTGCGACCAATCGTCAACATTGCAGTTCTTCAGACGATTCTTCAAACTGCGCTTGCATTCGCCGTGGCGTGGTTTCTCGGTTTTACGCTCATTGAGACGATCATTATCGCATTAGCAACGGTCTTCGGTGCGACGCCGATCATCGTCAAGATTCTCACCGACAAAGACGAAATTACGGCGATGCCCGGCAAGATTGACGTCGGGGTACTCATCGTTCAGGACATCTATCTCGTATTCGTGCTTGCATTGTTGGGTGCGGGTCAACTCGACTCACCGACGGAGATTGGCGTGACAATCGTCACGATCACCGTCCTCATTTCCCTGATCGGAATCATCGCCTTCGCGTCGTCACGATACCTCCTCCCGCGGCTTTTCCGTCGCATCGCCGACAACAAGGACATCTTCTTTTTGGTCGCAATTGCGTGGGCGTTCCTCTTCATCCTTATTTCCGAAGAGTTGAATCTCTCACTCGAAGTGGGCGCATTCCTTGCAGGAATGTCGATCGCACAACTGCCCTACAGTACAGAACTTGAGGATCGGGTCGGGCCAATCACGGACTTCTTCATCCTCGTCTTCTTCGTTGCGATCGGCCTCCAACTCGAAGCTGCAGACTTGTTTGCCTACTGGATGGAGGCTATTATCGCCTCGGTCGTCCTGATGGTCGGGAACTTCTGGATCATGTTCTATCTGATCGACCGCGAGGGGTTCAGCGTCGAAACGTCGTTCCTCGGAAGCTTGAACATGATTCAGGTGAGCGAGTTCTCACTGGTCGTCGGTGGAATCGCCATTACCGCGGGCTTCATTGACGAACCTATTCTTGGCTACCTCAGCCTGATGGCGTTGATGACGATGAGCATCTCCGTGTATATCATCAATTACAACCATCAGATCTACGACCGCGTCCAGCCGTTCTTCACCCGCTGGGAGTCCGAGGAGAAAGTCGATGCCGAGCTACCGGAGTACAACGATCACGCAGTCGTCATCGGATACGATGAGATCACGAAAAACGTCTTGCCCATTCTTGACCGGGAGTTCGACCAGCTGGTCGTCGTCGATCGAAAAGCGGCCCATCGAGAAGAACTCGAACAGAAGGGTTACGACACTGTGTTTGGGGACTTCAGGCACACAGAAGTCCGCAAAGCCGCGGGGCTGAAACGCGCGTCTTTCGTCTTGAGTTCGACGATGCAGCCGGAGGTGAACAAAGCTTTGCTTTCGGAACTGTCGAGTAAAACGACGGTTTTCGTTGAGGCGAACTGGATCGACGACGCGCGCGAACTCTATAAATTGGGGGCGCACTACGTCATCATGAGCACCCATCTGACGGCCGAACGCGTGAGCGATTACTTGGAGTTGTACTTCGAAGATCCTGACGAGTTCGAGCGGATGACCAAAGTCGATATTGAGCGAATCCAAAAATACCCAGCCGAGGGGCTTGACATGGATGGCGTGTCGATTCTTTCGTGGGACGAAGACGCTGCCACAAATGGGGGTGAAAAGGAATGACAGAACTCTTGACCGCAATGGGAATTATCTTCGTGATTGCTGGCGTATTCCTGCTGGGAGCGCACTACTTTAGACTGGCAACCGTTCCGGCGCTGATCCTCGCAGGAATCGTCGCCGGACAATTCATTCAGGAAGATATTCTTCTCGAAATTGCACAGTGGGGTATCGCATTCCTCGTGTTCGTGTACGGGGTAAATCTGGAGTTCGGAGACATCCGAAACGTCTTACGGGACAGCGAACTTGCAGCCTTCGCTCAGTTTGCAGTGATTAGTACCGTTGGATATGGGGCTGGACTTTTACTCGGATACGATGCGCTAAACGCGGCCTATCTCGCCGTCGCCGCGGGACTGAGTTCGACTATCGTCGGGACGGCATCGCTCCAATCGGAAATTAGAGAAAACCTCGTGTACGGTCGGCTCGCCAATTCCATCCACTTCATTCAAGACCTAATTGCCGTTCTCCTCATACTGATCCTTGCCGCAGAGACGTTCACCACCGAGGCAGTCGGTCAGCGACTCGCGATTGGCATCGGTCTCTTGGTGGTGGCTTTCATTATCAGCACGTATCTGTTCGATTACCTGCTCAAACTCGCCGAAGGGTCTCAAGAACTCCTATTGATCAGTAGTGTGTCAATCCTGATCGGATTTATGGCCATCTCCGAATTTCTCGGTATTTCGATCGTCCTCGGGGCCTTCGCGGCTGGTCTAGCGATCAAGCGAGACTTCACGCGCAACCTCGGAATGCTCAACGGGATTCAATCGATCCGCGACTTCTTCGTCGCGATTTTCTTCGTTACGGTTGGTGCTCTTGTAGCAGTTCCAACGCTGGAGATCGCACTTGCTGCTCTCGTCTTGATTGTCCTCACTGTTCTCGTCAAACCTCTCATCATCATCGCGACGCTGCTTTGGGAGGGATACGATACGCGAGCCTCGACATTTACCAGCCTCAGTCTCGATCAGGTGAGTGAATTTGCGCTCATCATCGCAATTCAGGCACTCATCCTCGATCACTTACTCCGCGAACTGTTCGATGCAATCGTCCTTGCAGCTGCAATTACAATGATTACCTCCAGTTTCACGCGTCGACACGACGATCAGATATACCGGATGCTTTCGGAGCTGGGACTGGACAAATTCCACGGCGAGAAGACTGATGACCGAAGTCAGATCGAACCCGATCTCCATGACCACGTCATCGTCGTTGGATTCGGACGGATCGGTCGCCAACTGGCGTCCCAGTGTGAACAGATCGGTCGAGAATTTGTTGTCATAGAGAACGACCCAGCTCGGTTTGGAGAGCTCCAAAGCAGCTGTACGCACTTCGTGTTCGGAGATGCGCTACACGACTATACGTGGGAGAAGGCCCAACACGAATCGGCTCAGTTGATCGTTTCGACCGTCGATACGACGTACCTGTCTGAGCGAATACTCACTCTCGACACGGACGCCGAAATGATGCTCCGCTCTTCTAATGCTGAAGAAGCACGCTCGCAGTTACAGCAGGGGGCGGATTATGTGATCATTCCAGATTTACTGGCAACCGAACAGTTGACGGAACATCTCAAAGACGTACTTGCCGGAGACGTGGATCGAGAGGCATTACGAGAACACCACCTCAAAACACTTGACGAGTTCGAACAGGCCGGGTTCGCCTCACTGGGCAAAACAGAGTATGATGATGGACAGTGGTGAGTCTATCTAATTCTTAAGGCAATCGGGGAATAACGCTGTGTTATGGCTTCACCGACGTTTGCAATCCAGCGAATCCTACGTGCGCAACGAAAGCTAGACCAGACCCCACAATCACCCCAAGTGAATCCCCGAGACGATTATCGGGAAATTCTAGAAACAGTACACCAACTTGCTGATGAAGAGACCCACGACGATCTGATGGGCTGGGTAATCGTCGAAGCAGTTCACGACAGAAAGCTTCCAGACCCATCCGAACTACGCGACCGAGCTCGAGAACTCTGTCTGTATCGCGAAATCGACATTCCAAATGATTCACCCCTTCGCCGGTAATCAGCCGAAAGAGTATTTTTACGTAGGCCCGTGCAGAACTCGATCAGTATGGAAGTCCGCGAATCAAATCCCAAAGGCGTCCGTAAGCAATACGAGATGGACATTTCAAGTGATGAAGAGTTAGTCGTCACCGTCAGGAAGTCCGGTCAGAAAGATGTTCATCTCCGAGAGTCACCGGATGAGGATGCATCAAAGCTATTTACATTATCAGATAAGGAAGCACGCGTTTTAGGAATGATACTGATCGATGCGTATCTCGAACCGATATCAAAAAGCCCTGAATAATAGCCAATATATCAGAATAAGTAGATATAGTATGCGTCAGATGATGTCCTGAGATCTCAAAGGTTATTGTTCTCGGATGAATAAGAGCCTATATTCGCAGACGTGAATAGGGTAATGATATGGTAGACGTCCCAAGTAAAGGAGCAGTAAGGGATGTTCTAAAATATAATTTCAACAAATACGCTATCTCTTTACTGATAGTAACTATCGGGCTATGGATTGCTGGATTCATCGAGTACGCAGTTATTGCAATGCTGGTACTCTTACTCGTGGTCGTAATACAGAATCTATGGTTGGCCTATAATGGGTTGTTTGAATAGCTACTTTTCATTAACTTCGGAAAGGGCCGTAGAGATATCACGATCGGTTAAATAGCCTACTATCTTGTTGGCTTTCTCGACGAGTAGATATTTCAGGCCTTGCTCTTCCATTATCGCAGCAGCCGTTTCGACATTCTCGGACTCACCGATTGTAACCACCGGAGATAAAGAGCAATCGCCGAGGGTCGTTGATGAAGGGTCTTTCTGTTCCTCAACCAGTTTCACTGCCTCTGAATGAGTGAACACTCCGACAGGCTTGCCATCGTCAGTAACGACGATCAGGTCCGTCTCTGGCTCGGTGAGCTTTTCCAGAGCACGAGCCGCTCTCCTCTCCTTTTCCAGCTGTTCTGTCTTCCGTCTCATCACTTCTCCAATATAGAACGGGATCATACGCACAGATCAGGCTACGTTCATATATAACGTGTCCTCTCTATTGATCTCAAAATGTTATTTTCACCCAGTGCGTCGGCTTCTTTATTATTGTATCTCTGACCAAATGACCCAGAATAGGATTGTTATGATATGAAATCCCCCAACGAGGCTGGCAGCAGTTGTACTGACCAACCCGAGACTGAGAAGCCACAGAACCGCAGCGATAAACGAGACCCACTTTAATTTCGTCCGGTTGATATCGCCTCTGATGCCGCGAGAGAGGATCCGTCCAACAACGTCACTTTGACTTTCTCCGTATCTTCTTGCCTGTTGAAGCTTGCTCATCATCTCGTCCGGGAGTTCGATAGACTTGCTGTTTGTCCCCATAGTAGAATATGTGTCCTCCGCATTTCATAGGTCTAATGGTGACTATGGCTCGTCGGTCAATCCTTCCCGGACTACTATAAGTCGTCTTGCGTCCCGCGAATTGAGTTCTCGCTAACACTAGAAGCTATCAATAAATTCGGTTGTCATCTACTGTGTGCTGTTCTTTTGGATCTAACCACCAGAACGGGGCCGACAGTTGTTGATGCAATTCGGTCAGTTTCGTCACCGAAGATCAAGGAGGTCAACGATGGAGCTTTTTCGCCAAGCACGACAGCGTCGTGTCCCTCAATCGTTCCAGTAATCGCGTCAAACGCTGATCCAGCCTTTGCTACTGTTTCCACGTCAAGACCTTCTGAAGAAAGGCGTGATGCAGCGTTTTTGAGGCGAGACTCGCCATCCTCAGCCCGACTACTCACCGCAAGCAGCGTAACGCCAATTTCTCGCTCGGCTACCAGTTCGGAAACGAAAGAAAGGATTCGTTCGACATCGACATTGCCAGAAAGTGAGACCAACAATCGATCTACGTTCCCTGTCGCACCAGTTGTGACAATAGCACGGGCGTCGATTTCCTCGGCCACGCGATGTATCGTCTGCTGGCGATCATGAGTAAAGACCAAATGGTAATCGGCGTCTCCACCTGTCTGTTGGAATTCCTGAACAATGTCGTCTAACGATGATTTCGCTCTCTCACCGAACTGATTTCGTGCTTGTTCCGCCGACGTCTGATCAGGTGGAACGTAGTAGCCGAGAACCGTGACATCGAGAGTACTGAGAAGTTTCATCAAACCTGGTGAGACGGTTTCACCTTTGAGGACTGCAAGCGGCACAAGAACACGTAACATATGAGGTAATACAGATAGGGAACATAAAACGCTATGGCCATCGGTCGAGGTGCGAATGAAGGCATTATCCCGTTTCTGCGTCGGAATCCTCGACATCAGGAGTAGATGGTTCGGGTTCGACACCGGTGCCTACCATTGAGTCCGGATCAGTATGAGTAAGCCCGAATAGGCGCTCGCGCAACGTACGTGTATGGCTCTTTTCCGCCAATATCACCGAACATTCGACCTCGGTAAGCACATCGAGAACGAGCGATCCGCGAACAAGTCGTGACAGCATCCCTCGCTCGGTTGCGCCGATCAATAACAAGGTCGAATCCTCTGCCGCTTCAGCAATTCGAGTTTGGACGTCACCAGTCACCACCCGTTGATCAGACCCGGTGAGGTCGTTATCGGCTGCCCACGACCGCAGGAACCGTTGTCCACGCTCTGGATCTTCCGCAACGTGGAGGAGCGTCACGGTCACGGCAAATTGATCTTGGAGTGTTTTAGCGATGACTGCTGCGAGTTCTGAATCAGGACCGCCAGCAGTTGGAACAAGAACTCGTGATGGGTCGAATCCACGGTCTTTGAACACAAGGAAGTCACATGGCAAGGAATGTGCGAGCTCGTCGATGGTAGATTCAGCTCGTCCAGGTGCACTGTGCGACTTGGGACCCCACCCCATTACACAGATATCGCTTCCGTATCTCTTAGCCGCGTTGAAGATCTCCTCGAACGGCTGATGAGAGAGAACGACATGGGTTTCGACCTCCGCTCCATACGTCTCGGCATCGGTCTGTGCCTGATCGAGCAAATGGTGTGCTGCGTCGTATTCCTGTTGGCTTCGAGCTGCCTCCAGCGATGTCTGATCTGGGACGGCGACGATGTTAACCGCGACGACAGTCCCATCGTGCTGGTCAGCGATCGCTGAGCCGAGCGTGATGAGATGTTTCTCACTGGCCGGATTCGCCAGCGGAACCATTACACGGTAGTCGCTCTCTTCGGGTTGGACGGCGGTTGAGGCCGACACCGCGACGTCCGGTAATTCTTCCGATCGTTCGAGCACGTAACGTGCGAGCACACCCGCCTCTTCTACTTGCGACCGGGCGTATCCTATGTACCAGACGGCGGCGAATACGACGAGAACCGCCGCGAGAAGGATTACGACCGGTTCGATAAACACGATCAACGCGAAAGAAAATATCGCGCCGAGAATGGGCACGACGGGATACAACGGGACCTCGAAGTCGGGGTTATAGCCGGTGGGATCTGCTTCTCGGAACACGATCAACGCGAGGTTCAACAGTCCGTACACGATGAGATGGAGGACGCTCCCGGCGGTCGCCAGTAGTTCCAAATTCCCGAACACGAGAAATACAATAATGAGACCACCCGTAATCGCAATTGCGCGATACGGTGTGCCGAAGCGGGGATGAACCTCGTTAATTTTCGGCGTAACCAACTTATCGCGCCCCATGGCGAAGTTGATCCGCGAGGAGGCCAGGATCGACGCGTTCGCCGACGAAGCCGTCGCCAGCAACCCACCGAGCAAGAGTGCTGCCGCACCGAGCGGTCCGATCAATATCTGTGCAACGTCTACGACGGCCGTATCGTTTCCGGCGACGACATCGGTTTCCACGGCTGCCAACACTGCGAGAAGGATGAACGCGTACATCGCCGTGACGATGACGACGCTACCGATGACTGCCCGCGGGAGATTCTTGCCTGGTTGTTGAATCTCTTCAGCGACGGACGTAATCTGGACGAATCCGAGATAGGAGACGAACACGAGTCCTGTCACCGGCAACAGCGGCGTCCAGCCGAAGGGATCGATCGGTGTGAGCGTGTCTATGTCGGCATTCAGCACGCCGAAGAGCGTGAAGACGGCGAGAATCCCGATGAGTGTGATAACGATAATATTCTGAAGACGTCCGGTTTCCTTCGCGCCGACGTAGTTGACCGCGATGAAGAACGCAGCTCCGACGAGCCCAACCACCTGTGCCGGTGCCAGTTCGAGCGGACCGATCGTCAGCCCCGAAATCACAATAAATTCGTTCACGTACGCGCCGAATCCGTACATGTAGAAAGCGGAGGCGAACGCGAGACCGAGCCAGTTGCCCCAGCCGGCGATCGAGCCGAACAACGGGCCGAGTCCCTGGTTGATGTAGTAGTACGCTCCACCGGAGACGGGCATCGCAGTCCCGAGTTCGGACGCCGAAAGTGCCGTCAATAAGGCGAGAATTCCACCGATTACGAACGCCAGTGCTGCCAACGGTCCGAGTTGATCGACTGCCGGACCGGGAAGTACGAAAATCCCGGCTCCGACCATCGTCCCGACCCCGATAGTCAGAGCGGCGAGGGGACCGAGGTCTTTTGCGAGTTCTTCGTCGCCGTTCACGAGTACTCACTCCAGTAGCAACTGGACCGGCTGGAGGAATTGCGATGGTTCATATGTTCTATAGACATCATTGACGACGGAAGATTCGTTCGAAGAAGCCACGTTCCGTTTTCCGTTCGGTGATGAGTACCGAACATTCGACATCCTGGAGAACGTCGAGGGTGAGTGAGCCACGTGCAAGCCGGGAGAGAACGCCGACCTGCGTAGCACCGATGAGAATCATTGTGTGCTCGCGCGCAGCAGATTCAATAGCCGTCTCAATATCCCCGACTTCCACCCGTTGGGCGGCACCTTCGAGCCCGTGCTTCGATGCCCAGGACGCAAGAAAACGTTCCCCTTCATCAGGATCATCAGCTACGTGTAACATTGTCAGCTCGGATCCAAACTCGGTCTGCAAGACCCGTGCGATGTCCGCTGCCAACTCGGTATGCGGTCCACCAGTGGTGGGTAGCAACACGTTTGAGAGATCGAAGCCGCGATCCTTGAACACGAGGAAGTCACAGGGTAACGAGTGAGCGAGTTCGTCGATCAGTGGTTCCGTACGCCCAGATATTCCGGGGAGTTCCGATCCGCATCCCATGAGACAGAGATCTGCCTCGTACTGGCGGGCGGTATCGAAGACTGTTTTGAATAGCCGATGGGAAAAAATAGTACGAGTTTCTATCGGTGCCCCGATATCGGATGCAGTCCGTCGAGCACCCGCCAGCTGATCCTTCGAATCCTGGACCTCAAACCGGTCTCTCGCGGCTTGGAGTGAGGTCTGGTCAGGAACTTGGATGATTGTCACAGCAACGACACGGTCATCTCGCTGATTTGCGATTGCAGCTCCGAGCGTAATGAGGTGTGTTTCGGTTCTGGGGTTAGATAACGGAACGAAAACGACGAACTCATCCTCACTGGTTGTGTCGCTAATATTGGTCGGTGATTGCCTCGTAGAACCTTCACTATTCACGAAGATCACCATCACTTGGAAGCACAATCACAGGGCAGTCGTGATCGGCAATAAGTTTCGACCGAACGTTACCGGAGACGAGATCGAGCCATCGACTGCCGCCCCGAGAGCTGAATATTATCGCTGTGGCGTCGATTTCGGTGGCGGCTTCGTGGATGGCTTTTGCGATGTCAGTACCGTATAGCAGTTTCATTTCGACGGACACCCCATCGGATTCGCCTCGTTTTCGAAACGCGTCGAAGGCCTTTTCGGCGTGCTCTTTTCTTTGTTCGACGCTTGCTTTATCGGGGGATCCGCCAGCTTTCTCGATCACGTGAACGACGATCGGTACGAACTCCGTTTGCAAGAGATACGGCCTCAGCTGTTCGTACGTAGCGATCGCATCGTCGGTGCTGGCAACGGGTACGAGCGGCCGGTCCAACAAATTAGTCACGCCCGATCACCTTCTCACAAATGGAGTGTCGAGAATTCTGTAAAGGCATGATAACACAACTCTATCGGATAGTGTTAAATGGTTTCCTGACTACTCGCTTGGTCGGACCACTGTGACCGGTACTGCCGACCGTCGGACAACCTTCTCCGCGACGCTTCCCAGCAGATACCGTGCGACGCCTTGCTTTCCGTGGCTTCCGATCACGATGTGATCCACATCGTTGTCATCGGCGAACCGAATAATCGTCCTGGCAGGGTTTCCTGCTTCGATTTCGCTCTTGACCGACATTCCATCTGGGATCGTATCGAGAATCGATTCGAGGACGTGTTCGGCCTTCTCTCGTTCGTTTTTGAACTCGTCGTCCTGAATATAGCCTGGGAATGCCTGTCTCCGATGGTAATCGATCATTGGATTCATTCGTACAGCAGCGTCAGTTTCGTGTCTCCAAACTGGTCACAGGTGTAGTCAACTGCACACCAAGCAGCTGGCGGTCCATCAGCTGGGATGAGAATGTGTTCTACCATGGGTTCTCTTTGATGCGGATTGCAAAATTAGCAGCGGTGGCGAAGGAACTCACGCTGTGTTCCACGTTAGAATTCTTCATCTGAATCTTCACTGCGTTCTTGGAGGATGTTGTGGATGGCCCAGACGCCCCATCCGAATATAATAATCGAAGTTATGAGAACGAAGTATTGGCGTTGATCACCTTCGAGGAATTCAGCGAACACGCTAATGAAGATCACATAGGCTAACAAGACGGAGAATACATCACCAAATTTGGTCGGATTTCGAATATTGGGCTTTTTTAACATAAAAATAATTTGATTTCGGTGAAGATGTACTGACTCTCTTCTTCTGCTCGTCTGATACTAAGATACGTGAAGTATTTCAATTGAGGTGATGTTATTGGCTAACGATAAGATGGCTCGGCTCTTTTCAGGATTGCACTCGAAATCGATAAAGGGTGAACATTATGGCTGCTGAGGAAGGAGAACTTGCTCGGAACCTCGGCTTTCTCGAAGCAATGACGCTGGGGGGCGGCACGATGATCGGAGCCGGCATTTTCATCCTTCCCGGCGTTGCAGCTGAAAATGCCGGACCAGCGAGTTCGATTTCGTTTGCGATCGCTGGGTTCGTTGCGTTGCTTGCTGCGCTCTCGATTGCAGAACTTGCGACCGGGATGCCGATTGCCGGTGGGAGTTATCACTACGTGAACCGAGCCCTGGGAAGCTTCTTTGGCTCTATCGTCGGCTGGGGGGTCTGGACCGGATTGATGTTTGCGAGTGCGTTCTATATGGTCGGATTCGGTCAGTACATCGTCGAGCCTATTCCGTTTCTCGATGGCCGTGCTCTCGTCGTCCTATTCGGACTCATGGGTCTCCTATTTCTGGTTGGTGTGAACTATTACGGCACGGAAGAGTCGGGACAATTTCAAAATGTGATGATCGGCCTCGAAACCGTCATCATCCTCATTTTCGTCGCAGTCGGCGTATTTTACGTTGACACAACGAATCTCGAACCGTTCGCTCCCACCGGTCCAAGCGGAATCATTGCGACGACAGGGATTGTCTTCGTCACGTTCCTCGGTTTCGAGATCATCGCCACTGTCGCAGAGGAGATCAAAAATCCGGGGCGACTCATTCCACTCACGATGATCCTCTCGGTCGTCTCGGTCACCATTCTGTACGTGATCGTCATGATCGTCAGCACAGGAGTCGTCCACTACGAGACACTAGGTGGTTCTCTCGTCCCGGTCTCAGACGTTGCAGCGGTTTCGATGGGTTCGGTTGGCGTCGTGGCTATCGTCGCCTCTGCTGCAATTGCGGCTATTTCGAGTTCGAATTCGTCGATCCTCTCTGCTGCAAGGGTCGTTTTCGCAATGGGCCGCGATGGAGTGATGAGTCACAAACTGAACAAGACGCACAGTAAATTTCGAACGCCCCACCGGGCAGTTCTAGCGACAGGCGCTGTGACCTTTCTCCTGATCACCGTTGGTCTTGAGGTAGAAGCGATCATCGTACTGTTGGCGGAGGTAGCGAGCTTCAGCTTTTTGATTTCGTATGCACTTATTCACGTCTCGGTCGTCGTCGTGCGCCGAGCTGATCCCGAGGGATACGATCCGGAATTCGAGATGCCTGCGCCGCTCTATCCCGCAGTTCCGATACTAGGCGTCGTGCTGTCGTTCGTCGTTATCTCTCAGATGGCAAACATCGTTCTTCTCATCGGGACTGGAATCATCGGTCTCAGCATCGTCTGGTATGTCATCTACGTGAGAAACCGTGTTGAAGATGAACAGCTGGTGGGCGATGCGATCGTCGGCTCGGGTAACGGTCCTGGAGAGCCAATCGACGCGTACAGAATCGTTGTTCCAATCGCAAACCCAGAGACACAAACGGAGTTATTACGTCTCGCCGCTGCGAGTGCACGTACTTACGCAGACGAAGGGACACCCGAAATTGTCGCCGTGAATGTGATACAAGTCCCCTCTCAGACGGCGCTCGAACAGAATCTCCAGTTCGAAGAAGAGCGGGTCGAACGCCAACGCGACCTGTTCAAAAGCGCCCGCGAGGCTGCCGGCGAGTTGAACGTCAATCTCCGCACCCGAGCGATCGTAGGACGAGACGTTGGGAAAACAATCCTGACAGTGCTTAAGGAGGAAGACCCCGATCAGGTACTTCTCGGTTGGCACGGGCGGCGGCGTACACGTGATTACGTCTTTGGATCGACAGTTGACCCGATCATCAGGGATGCACCATGCGAAGTCACGGTCGTAAACCTCAAGCAACCGAAGATCGGTAACGCCGTTGCATTAGCGGGCCCTGGTCCGCATGCACCGATTGCTGCTCGTCGAGCGTTCGAGTACGCTGCGCTTCAAGGAACAACCCCGACTCTGCTGAACGCCCAACAGCCGAGAGAAAATGAGGAGATAGCCGACTCACGAAAACGTGGTGAACTGATGATCGAAGATGTTGCGGAGGCCGCTGGGCTTGAAGCGGGTATATTCGAGACTGAAGTAGTAGTGAACGACGATATCGAGTCTGCAATTCTCGAAAATATCAAGAAGTACGATACAGTTTGTGTCGGTGTCTCTGAAAGGCGAGCCGTGTCAAAAATTCTGTGGGGATCACTCGCAGACCGTATCGTCGAAAGAGCTGAGGGGAATGTGGCTCTGATCCGTGGAGAATACAAGATACATCGTTCTGTTCGAGAAGGTCTCGTAGAACGACTGTCTGATTGAGTTGACCTGGGGAATACGACAGTAAAAAAAGTAGTTCACCACAAGTAGCACCCCATTTTGAGACTACGGTTTTTCCGGCTCTGGATCTTAATTGGAGTAGCAATGTACGAGTCGATCCTTCTCCCCACTAACAGTGCAATGGGAGTGAACGCGGCTGTCGAACACGCGATTGAACTTGCCTCTGAGATGGACGCAACCCTCCACATACTATACGTTACTCAACGAGGGGCCGATCAGTACAGATCCTCTCACGCAGCGAGCGCGGATGAGAGCTCCGGAGATACTAAACAGGTTCACGATGCGATTATCGCCCGCGCGGAAGATGCAGATATTGGGATAGAGAAACACGTCGAACCAGGCCAACTCCACCAGACTACCATCGAGTTCAGCAGAGAGCACAACGTAGACCTGATCGTAGTTCCCGCTGAAAACAAGACAGGAATTCATCACATCCTAACCGACAGTCTCGCAGAAAAGGCCGTCAGAGAACCCACACCCCCAGTCCTCGCTGTGAGCGTTGCCCGCGAAACCATTCGTGATCAAGACGTCTACGAGTGTCTCAACTGCGGGAATAGTTTTCAAACGACGGTAGATTCCGTTGAAAACGTCCAATGTCCATTTTGCGGGGCGAATGACGTGGAAGATCGGACCATCGGGTAAGCTCAAAACACACAACCAACCAACTCACACAGAAACCAATGTACGATACGATCCTGCTTCCGACGGACGGCAGCGATAACGCACAACTGGCGACCGAACACGCGCTAAGTATGGCAGATCGCCACGACGCTGAATTACACGTCCTCTACGTCGCGGAAAAAACGCGTGACGATCCCGTGCAAAAGGGGCTTGAAGAAAAACTGGCGGAGGAGTTGAACAAAGGAAAAGATATCGTCGATGACGTCGAAAATCAGGCGACGAACGAAAATATCACAACCGAGACTGTCGTTGAACAAGGGGTTCCCAGAACGACGATTGAAAATTATGCTGCTGAAAACGATGTCGGGTTGATCGTTATCGGCTCAACTGGAGCGGATAGTGTAGCAGAGCAGTTGCTTGGTACAGTCTCAAAATATATCGTAAATGAAGCTCCAGCAGACGTGTTTATCGTTCGGCCTGATACACTTCTTTCCTGAAGGTAGACGTCATACGCCAGCCGCTGGGATAGTTCTGAACCGACGAGTTCCCGAGAGCCAATACGGACTGTGCGTTGGATTGATTCCGAAGACGATGTAACAGAGTGGTTCAAGCGGATCGAATCGAGAATGTGTGACGGGAATCGCTATCAGAGCGTGACGACTGATGCACTCGTCCAAGTACAACCGTTTGACGGCTGATAATCATCGAGAACGACGAGCAAGCTCGCCGGCGGGTACTGGTACCTTCCTCAGTTCGTGCGCAAACAGACTCGCACAGTCATCGGCGAAGTTGGTCGACAGTAGACTCACACTGATTGCCGAAACCGTCAACTCCAGGTGAGGGATCTGCTTATCCGTACCCTTCACAGTGAAGATGTCGTGTGGGTACGCCGAGTCGCTGGACAGCCGTTTCGAGACTATACACCATGGCGTTGATGCCGCAGGCGTACACTTCGAGTTCGTGTGGGTCTATCCGGGGGGCGTCCGCCTCGACAGTCGGCCGATCCTCCAACATTTCAGCCATATGCTGACCGAACGCGGCATCGTCGAGCGCACGCTCGTCTACGTATTTCAATAGTGCGTCCTGGATGTATTCCGTCTCTCCATTCCATTTCGAAAGCCAGGATTCACGAGAGAGACACGGCACATAGTGGAAGTTGTCGTGCACGTCAGAGAGTTCTCGAAATGCTCCGTGATACGGGAGGTCGTCCTCCCACGCTGCACCGAGGAACAGCCACACGTCCCGTTTTTCACCCCGAAACTCGTCCCGCCCTCTCTCAAACGTGTAGTCAATCATGCTTTTCATCGGGGCGACCCCGGTTCCAGTGGCGAGAAACGCCATGTCCCGTTTCGACGTGTCTTCGAGTAAAAGATGGCCGTTCGGTCCCCGGATGGTAAGCCGATCGCCGACCGACAGTTCTTCACAGAGTCGCGGAGAGAGTCGGCCGTCGGGAACACGGCGGATACAGAGTTCGGTTTCCTCGCGGTTCGGTGAACTCGCAATCGAGTACGCGCGCGTCCGGTTCCCATACCGGATCGAGAGATACTGTCCGGCAGCGAAGTCAAACGGTTTGTCGGTTTCGAACTCGATCCGAACGAGTGCGGGGTAAGCTCGTTCGAACCGGTCACGAAACGCACCGATCTGTGGTGCAAGTTTTCGGTTTGATCGTGTTGCCTCCTCAAAGACTCTGTCCCAGTTGATGTTTCCCCAATCAGGAATAGCCTCCTCGAATCCAAATTTCGATCCGAGTTCTTGTAGCTTCTCTCGAATTTCGCCCCGACGGTCATGGTCCATCGCTTCAACGTTCCTCACTGTTGCTGACTTCGAAATAAGTGGAAGCGACTCCACGTGTTCGTGTTGGGACTTGTGCTCCCGGACGGTCATGTACTTTCGGAGGTTGTGTACGTATCTGAATGTTTGGTATCAGTTTGACGTTACTACTGCATCCACTCTTTGAGTCGATTACCACTGACAGCGACCAGTCATTGGGATCGGCGTCATCAGCATCCCGGTTCCGAATGACAGTTACTTCAATGCCCGTCGCATCCTCAACCACCTCTTATAGTTCTCACGATCTTCAAAACTAGACCAGTTGATCCAAAAGAGTATCCAGAGCTGGCAGACCAGATGCTCGAATGACGAATGCAGGTCACCAGCGAAACGGGTACCTGATAATGGTTGGCGACCAGTCACACAGCGCTCTGACTTCGTTCGACATCGTTACTCTTCCAAGACAAACCTACCCTGTCCGAACGAGCGCACTCGAATCCCTTCCTCCGCATGTTACTGCGATTCGAAACGCGACCGAAGAAGCAATTCGATCGAACGTGAGTGCTTCTCGAAAGCGACTTCTACCAGAAGATGCCAATAATCCCTCCGCATAGATAGAAGATTTTCACAATATTAACCAACATCTATCTCCCACTAATTCCAGAATGTTGGTTAATCCTGTATGAGGCGATGGATTCCTGCCTAAGAGCGTGCTGAACAGAAAATCACGGTTTCTCAATATGCCTACAGACCGCTACAGGTCCCGTGGCTGGACCGTCTTCCGATCGTTCGCGTCAGCTCGCTGAGCGGCGTCCTCAAGCAGTTCGGAAACTTCCTCGTTGAGGGCGTCGTAGAAATCCGCTGACACGTTCTGATCCGATAGTGCATCCTTCACAGCTGCTTTGACAATCAGGTCAGACATTTCATTGCCAAGTTCTCCTGTCCACCTCATAAAGGTTCTAAGTTCCTCACACAGAATTACGGTTGTCACTTTTAAGATATGCGTTGGACACCAAGAAGAACTTATTCAACCCAGTAGAAACAGAGAAACGGACGAATGTACGATCTGACGGGCTTCCAGCGTGATATCTTGTACGTGATCGTCGGGCTCGAAGAGCCGCACGGGCTCGCAGTTAAGGCTGAGCTCGACGACTACTACGAACAGGAGATCAACCATGGTCGGCTCTATCCAAACCTGGACGATCTCGTCGACAAAGGACTCCTCAAGAAGGGTGAACTGGATAAACGAACGAATATGTACACAGTCACCCAGCGTGGACGACGCGAAATCGAGGCGCGGCGTGAGTGGGAGAGCCAATATATTGAGGACTTCAAAGTATCTCCTACGTCGTAGAACCGAGTCAGTCACATTTACGATGAATCAACGATCAAGACGAATACTGATCTTGCCGATAGTGCTGCTCAAGCGGCGTTTGAACAGCGAGAAAAGAGGGAGAAGAACCATCAACACGTCTGGGAACCGCGAGGCAAGAATCGCTATCGGTGCCGATGTGGCGCCCGTCTCAAAGAGCACAATGGAGAGGAAATCATCTCAAATGATCCCTTCGAGGACTTCACTGAGATGACGACCACAAATCCACGGTACTGCGACCACATTTGGGAACGCGAAGATGGATGTATGCGCTGTATTTCTTGCGGCCTCGAGGATCCGTTTTGATCGGTATTCCTATTAGCCCGGTTCTTTGCCGATGTTCTCATCGATGTCTGGTCACCTCTCGTTTGCGCCTACTCGTTATGTAATGGTTCAAACGAAGACGGTGATCACGGTTCCAAAACCTCCAGCTTTGCTTGCACTGACCTACTGGCTGGGGGAGATTACTTGCTTATCCAGATATTCTGTGGAGATATGCCCTTTCGCGGTCGTCTTGATGGTCACCCTGTCGTCCCCGCCATCGTCGACGATGGAGAAGCCGTCACGTGTCCTGTGTGCGGTGACACTATGTATCCGCGATCGGCGCCGGGGAAGGCTCGACACTTCTACCACGTATCGGATGCCGCTGGCCAGCGGTGCTCGAGCGGCGGCGAGTCAGAGGCACACGCGCGAGCGGTCGCACGCGTTGAGGTCGCCCTTCACCAGCAGTTCGGAGAAAGCGCCCGCATCGAGACAGAGGTAGACGTCGATATGTCCGAGGTACCGACACCTGTGACCGAACGCCGGGCCGACGCACTCGCGACGTTTATCGATTGGAATCCCTACTTTGGGGAGGGACTCGCCGTTGAGGTGCAGCACAGCCACGAGGACAAGGATGTCCAGCAGGTGACGCATGACTACTTGGCTGCAGGTTACTCAGTCGTCTGGATACGCGCAGCAACTGTCCTTCTCGATACGTTCGACTACGACACGATTGGTGCCGAGTTCGAGCGTGACGACGGCTCTGGATATTCTCAGCGGACGAGCAAAGCACACCAATATACGAACTGCCAATCGCTCCTATACAGCGGAGAACACGCGTGGGAGCGAGTGCCGCCCTATGCTCACCCCCGTGGACAGGACGACCTAATCACGTACGATATCTGTGCCGGCCAGGGTTGTGAGTTGCGCCGGGTCCACAAACCCGACGGCAGTTACACCTTCACCGAGAGCGACGAGTACGGTCCGGACTTCCCCCTGAAAGCGCTCAAGAATACGATTGTACGTGAATACGACCATGAACCGTTCTGGAAATGGGCAGGAAGCCAGTACCATTCCGCACAGGTGGAGAAGCTACTTGCTACACGACCTGAGATAGACCGCTGCTGGGGTCCGAAGGGGTTTCACGAATGGGGGCGTCGAGAAACGCTCTGGACAAATCACTCCGACCAGCCACTCATCGAACTCCATGAGTGTATGTACTGCCCCGTTCGGTTAGTGACGAATCACCGAGGGCGTTCAGGGCACAGTACCTTCTGTCTCTACGGTCGGGAACCGGACATCGACTGGGACGACGTGTACTTCCAGGCCAGCCCTCCCGAGTGTGATCATTATCTCTACGACGAGGATGCGATCGAAGATTACTGCCCTAAGTGTGGTGCGACGATGGAGACACCCGATACAACGCTCCGCGACCACACGAGCTGGATTCCTCCGTAAGCGGGGAACCAGTCATTCATCCAAGTTCGGCTCGCCGGCGAGATGCCGGGCATATTCCCGGAAGACGCGTTCGTCGAGGTCCTCGAAGGTCGGCTCGCGATCGACATCGTCAGGAACGATTCCAATCCAGTCGTCGTCGCCGCGGTCACCGGCGGCCCACTCGGCGAACCGCTCGAGTTCGCGTGCAGCGTTACGTCGGTAGTTCCCGCCGTCGCCACCGCGGCCTTTTCCCTTGTCCTAGAGGTAGCGCTCGAGGGAACTCTCGAGTGACTGATCGGCCCGTTCTCGGGGTGTCATGGTTCCTCGTTCGCGTACTGGTACGTCGGACGGACGTCCTTGAGTAGCTCTTCGACAATTTCCCAGAGAATCAGGGAGGGAGTCTCATGTTCGAATGTGATCCCCCACCGGTCCTCCTTATCGGCGACTGAGTACTGGAAATGCGTCCGTCCCAGATCGGGATGGTCTTCGTCCTGATGCCAACCAGCGTGAAAGCCCGTGTTCGGGTCGGTGTAGTTGATACGGAACCAATCGTGTGGCTCCTGTCGATACCACTTGACGGTCAGTTCCGGCGAATCAGGGCCCGTTGGGGGATCCAGACGGGCCGGATCGAAAGTCGCCCGAAGCTGCTTTGCCTCGATATCGTCTGGAACGTACTCGACGGCCGTGATCTGTGGCACGCGGTCAAGGACGTCTCGCTTTAGCTGGGCGTAGAGGTTCGCGTTCGGATCACCACCTAGATGCGGGACCGACATCCGTTAGCTGCTGGCCTCAGCAGGCTCTGTCGTCGGAGCGAGAAAGTCCCACTCGCGGATGGCGAAGCCGACAATCTGGATACGCCGTTGAAGATGCTCCCACTCGCGGGCAATCTCACGGCGACGGTCTTCCTCGCCACCGTCAAGGGACTCGTCAGCGAGCGTCCCACGAAGCTGATTCGGTGATTCAACGCCGAATTCATCCTCCCAGTCGCGAATCTGCGTCTTCATATTGGCGAGCCGGTCTGTAAGCTCCTCGACAGTGTGTCCGCTATCTCGGAGGCGCATCGCCTCCTGCATCGCTTGACGGCGGTAATCAGGATAATACGTCGTGTGAGTACCGCTTTCGTCACGGTGGAGGATGCCGTCGTCGACGAGTCGCTCGAGGACGCGCTTCGTTGGTTCGTGTGACCAGCCCGCTTCGGAGGCGATCCAGTTGGCCGTCTGTGGCTCCGACAGCTGTCGAGCAACCATCCGCACGCGGTCTTCACCCGTGGTCTGGCGTTCCATCAGGCCCTCGGAGTTCGATTCATCTTCGGTCATACAACATCGTTCGGGCTTTGTCTTAATATAGGTTGAGGTCATTAGTTCTATATCGAATTAACTCTTCGCCATCGCCCCGATCTTAGCTGAGGGGGAAAGATGATATAGCGATATGAAATTTATTCCTCAGAGGCACCGGAAATGGGATTTTTGTGTTGTTGTGGTTTTCTGGACTGGAAAACAACACCACACAAAGTATAAGTGGATTAGGAGTAACGGTGTATCCACTGAGAACACCCGGCTTAGAATCAGGGGTGCACGCAGTGAGTCGCGTTCCGTAGCGCGATTTCACACATACAACTGAGAAACGCGGACACGACAGCATTCGATTCAACGACCCGTCAGGACCGCCATCACCCATGTCCACAGAAACTACCACCGACTCACCACGCTACAGCACGATGGATATCGATGACTGCGAGGCCTTCTACCAGGAGAAAATCGTCCAGGAGATGCGGGCTGATGGACTCGACCCTGACCGCGAGACACCGACCTACGCGTGGCTCAGTGACCACTATCGGGGCTTCATCGCACATCTCTCCCGGAACTTCGACCTCTCACCCGGGGACTTCTACGCCGAGATCGGGGTTCCACCAAACGACGACGAAGACAAGAGCCCCTTCGCGTTCGTCGACGATCAGGATACATGCCAGGCGCTCGAATCCTACCTGCGCGAGCTTCGAGACCGGCAGGGGCGTGCCGAATCGACGGTTGCGACCCGGCAATCGGTCCTTCGCCGCTACGTTGATACCTACCAGCAGGTGAACAACACCGACGATCTGCTCTCACCACTCCAGTCTGAACAGGGAAGTTCCGAAGAGAAAGCCCGTGTCGCGGACACATTCGACGTCCTCCGACAGCTCGACCAGACGCTGAACACGCACGCGTCGCGACGAAAGTACGTCCAAGAGGTCCGGCAGTTCTACCAGCACCGCGTCGACTTCGGGAAAGCTGACTACGACCCGACGACGCGGTTGGAACGTCGGTTCGGGTGGGATTCAGCACCCGACTGGGATAATCCTGCCCTCGACGCCAACCAGATTCAATCGCTCTACCAGACCGCCGAGACGCCGGCTGACCGCCTTCTCATCGTTGGCGTCTGCGGGTGGGGACTGCGGCCGAGCGAGGTCTGTGCCCTTCATACGCGCCAACTCACGCTCACACCCGCCGAGGACGACCACGAGGGGCCGGACCCGTACATCGACTTTGGTGAGGATGACCGCAAAAACGGACCGGGAACGGTCGCGTTGCTGGTCGGCGTCGAGGAACTCGAGTCGCGGATCGACGATCTCCACGACGAGCACGGTGACGACTGGAATGGCTACCTACTGCCATCATCCTCGTCGAAATCCGGTCATATATCAACGGAGACCGCCCGACGGCACTTCCGCGATCTCGCTGAGGAAGCAGGGGTTACCGTCGACGGGACAGCGCCGACGCCGAAGATGGGGCGTCGATACTGGTACACGGCGTATGGGGCGGCGGTCAAACGGGTGGCTGAGCGGTTCGAGGATATCGCGGAAGAGCAGGGATCAAAATCAGCCGAGGTTGTCCTCGACAACTACCTCTCGAAGCCGGAGCGACGTCGCCATCGACGGGATGAAATGCGTGATGACCTGGTCGGGCTCTTCGATTCGTGATACTCTATCTCTCCCTTACTGGATAACAGTCCCCAGCACAGTCAGTGAGAGAGCCAGCAACAGGGTGGTTCGTCGGTCTGTCGAGAGTTACTCGTCGGCGATGTCGGAGAGCCGATCCTGAATTTCGTCGGCGTCGGCATCTGAGAGCGCTTCGAGGCCGAACTGCACGAGGAGGGGGTAAAAATGCCGGTTCTTCTTGAATTCGTTACGACCCGCTTTTCGAAGTTTTAGCTGGGATTCGAGGTACGTGTCCTCCAAGTCGTTGAGGATATCATCCGGGATGTAGATGGTCCGGCCGTTCCACTCATCTTTAATGTTCGTTTTGTTCGTTTCCTTCGTTTCCTTCGTTTTGTTCGGTGAACTCGTTTCCTGTGTTACAGTCGATGAACCGGTTTCAGTCGTCTTGGTCACTTCGCTCGTCTCGTTCGTTTCCTCCGCCTCCTCGTCGTCATCGTAGTTGCCCTCGATACCCGAGGCACTTCCCCAATCATCGCTCATGCTTCAACCTCCGTCGGCGGTGTTTTCTCAAAGGTCTCGTCAAGCAGGTCAGCGATGTCGTTGAATAGCGAGCGGGCGTCTTCGACCCGCTTGTTCTCCTTGCTGAAGCCGAAGATTGACACGCCTTCACCAATCGATTGTGAGAGGTCGGTCCGCTTCGGGATCTCGAAGAGAGGCAACGAGTAGGCAGATTCAATTTCCTCGATCGTTCTCCGGTGTTCGGCGTTCTGCTCGACCCGGTTGCACACGATCGCGAGGCGGTTGACGTCTCCGTAGGCTGGTTCGAGGGACTGGAGCTGTTTCGCGAAAATCTGGAGACTATTGGCGTTGAGCTTCTCAGGGAGTACTGGGATGATAACGTTGCCCGTCGCGACGAGAGCATTATCGGTGAGAACATTGAGCGACGGAGGAGTGTCGACGACGATGTAGTCGTAGTCCTTGTCGAGTTCGTCGAGAGTCATTCCCAGACGCTCTCGACTCTTGGGCGCTTCGAGCAACGTCTGGATGTTCTTATTGTTAGCGAGCTTCTCACTGGCGGGGAGAATATCGAATTCCTCGTGCTCGACGATGATGTCGTTCACCGACTCCATCTGATCGAAGTCCAGCACATCAAATAGCGTGGTTCGGTCGGTGTCGTAATACAGATCGCTGTAGCCAAGCGAGCATGTAAGTCCACCGTGATAGTCGATATCGACGAGGAGTACGTCGTGTCCTCGCGCGGCAAGTGCACCGCCAGTGTGGATGACGTCCGTTGTTTTCCCCGCTCCTCCTTTCTGATTCGCTACGGTGATTCGTGAAGTGTTCGTGTCGCTCATATCGTTCGTGCCTTGTGGTGAGTTCGTTACGTTCGTTTTGTTCGTTTCGCTCGTTTTGATTGGTGCGTTCGGTGCGAGTGTTTCGCTCGATGAAAGGAATACCATCCTGTTAAATCCCACCGTTCGTTACTCTCACTGAACGAAACTCGTTCGTTTTTATACATCTACTCGTTACGCTCGTTTCATTCGTTTCTTGTGAGGAAGAGCAAGTCACCCGTGAGATCCACTAAACTCGTTTCCGGATGTATTCGTTTCATTCGTTTTATTCATTTTTTTCGGTGCGTTCGTTTCTATCCAACGAGTCGACGTTCCGGTGTGCCACTGGTCAATCTCAGCTACCGAAAGTGGTGACTCCACCCGCTGCGTCGTACAGCACCTCCATACACACTACGAAACGGTCAGGTAGGCAGTCAACAAGCTCGAAAAATCAGGATGCGTTCGCTACG